>DATCTA010000235.1:0-26580 GCA_036568165.1 Sulfurovum sp. | reverse complement strand
GCAATAAAAACAGTTATAGAATAGGAAAATCTATCTGCACCTGCAGCTACATTCCTCTACCTTGACCTGATCCTCTATAAAGATCTCGATCCAATCTTGTGGACCAATCTCCTCTTCATTAATGATATGGGTATGTTCTGCTTTTAAAAAGGCATCATTCACTTCTATCAACTCTTTTACAATCTCATTGTTCTCAACGAATACTCTGTTTGTTTCTACTACATCTAATCGACTCATTTATGATCCTTTCATGTGTATTCTGCTTAAAGCATAACATATTATTCTTTATAAGTGATTATATCATTTATTTATAGTTTAGGACTCAAATTGATCTTTTTGATCATTCAATGTGAAAGTAAGGTAAAGTAAGTCTTCTTTTGCTAAGATGTCACATCATTACATAAAGGCAAAAGATGGAACAAATAAACAGCATATTAGAGAAATATGATCACTTTAGAGATGCTCAGATCCGCTTTATAGAATCACCTGCAGACCGTTCTAAGGTGATTATCAATATTGTGGTACAAGATGATGAGGGTGAGGATGCGAACACGGTTCGTATAGAGTTTACAAATATCAAAGAGTCAAGATTGCTACAAAACAGTGTACTTCCTTTTCTTGATATGATGGGTGGTATCAGTATAGTGAAAGAGCATGATCTTTATGGTTTTGCATTAGGAAGTGATACATCTATGCTGCATGTACACAATGCACCATTGTATGTTATTGCTTCAGATATCGCTATTGAAGAAAAGTAAACGTTAAGCTCACACTTTCGAAGGAATATTATTTATGGAAAAGACAACTCGTATCAATTTTACTGTAACACCTTCACAAAAAGAGACGATAGATCTAAGGGTATCTGAAAACGGGTTCGATGACGTTTCTGCATATATAAAAGTCGTGGCCCTTAAAACAGATTCATTTAACGTAACACCTGCAGGTTCATTAAATGAAGAACCAACTGTTGAGATTGGATTTGATGTAACACAGCCACAAAAATCAGTTATAGAAGAAAAAGCAAAAGCGAGCGGTAGTAAAGATGTTGCTGAGTATTTGCAATATGTTGCACTGCATGCAGTGATATCATCTACGATTGAGATACGCTCTACAGGCAGTCTAGATGATATGTTAAAGCGTATCGCAGATAGTAAAAAGCGATAAAGAGATAAAATCGATCTTTAACTCTTTATCAAATTATTTAAAGATATTTTGTTAACAGCCGCAAGAAGTTCCGCAACTTCCACCTGAAGTACCGCAAGAACCACCTGCATTAGGGTTGTCAACAACTCTGATCATAAAGGAATTATCTCCTGATTTTTGAGCAAAGAAAAGATGTTTACCACAAAATTCTTCATTGATGAATTCAGTTACTATATTGGCATAGTTGTATGCATCCTGCTGCTTTTCAAATGATTTTTCACTTGCATATTCACTTTTTTTAAAACAGCCACATTCATGTTCCATCTGTACTGTATACATAATAGAGTCCTTTTTATCAATTTTTATCGGAGTATAGTAGGTAAAACTAAAAATAAGATAAAAATTATCCTATTTGTATAAATTCTTTAAAAAATTGGTATAAGTGAGGGGAGATAGAGATCAGGAGAGGCCCTGATCAAACTAGGATAGTTTAACTTGCGTCGCCGCCGCCTGGAGAGGTTTTACTTCCGTCAAATCCGATCTTTACATTACTTCTTCGTACAAGATCTCTTGCATCTTCTACATCTTCATCTTCTTCATCATCTTCAGGTCTTTCAGTGCTGTGTATAATTATCTTGTCACCATAGTCCACAGCTTCAAAAAAGTGCTTCATACAAAACTCTTGATTCATAAGACACTCTAAGACACGTGCTTTGTTATACATGTCTTCTCTGGTGTCAAATGTCATATTGTTTTCAAAACCGCTTTTTTTAAAACAGCTGCACTCTTTTTCAATTTGAATTGTATACATTACATTTCCTTCTTGTATATAAATTATAAGGGAGTTATATCATTAAAATCTTAAGATGCCATAAAAGAGCTGTCTAGAGCTCTTTTATTACTATAAATTCACCGGATTCATAGGAGTAGACTTTTTTGGCAGCTTTATCGATAATGACCGGTCTGATCCATTCATTCAAAATAAACTCTTTAGCGATAGAGTTCTCTACAGCTTTTCCAACAAGTTCAAGCGGTGCTTCCATGTATGTCAGTAGTCGAATAGGCTCATGGTAGGCTTTCCCTTCCTGTAGAACACTTTGGGTCGGCAGACCGATTTTAAGGTCACTATAGTTTCCATTATAGACACCTATCTTAGAAACAACATTATGATACACTTTGGATCCTGCTCCATAGATGGCATTATCTACAGTAGAGAAGTAGTGTTCGAGGTTGATCCACTCACCAACAACAAGAGGACCATTAAAGATACGTGTAAGAATATCTGCATTTTCATTATCAATGCTTGCGTCATAAGAATGCATAAAGAGTCTGTTGTCAAGTTTTGTATGTCTGATAGAATCCCTTGGCCCTGCAAATGCTCCCATATTTCTTGCAAGACCCCATTCCGGTCTTGGCTCAGACCAGTCCATTGTCTTGATGAACAGATCTTCTTGGGTTTTGGCATTAGGCAGAACAGCCACTCTCTCTTCTCTTGATGCCAAAGCTGCTTTTTTAAAGTCTTGTTCCATTTTATGGAAGTCTGCCAGCTCATTTGGTGTCAAAGTTTCTGTATCGAAGAAGGTCATTTCATCTGTGGTTGTTGTATGTAGTGCCGGTATGAATTTAACTTCCTGAGGGATATCAATTCCTTTTTCTCTGAGTTTTTCACGTACTTCATGTTTGTTTCCTATCATACAGAGTGCTCTGGCATTTGGAAGAGAGATGCTGCCTCCACATGCTCCACAGTCTAATGCAGATTCAAAAGGGTTGTTATCAGATACACTGCCATGCCCTGAGATCACCACAAATCTAGGAAAATCTTTTACAAGACCTATCATTTTTAGAAGGTTCTCCAGATACATAACCTGTTCATCAAGGGTAAATCCAACGTGAGCCAGTTTATCTTTTTGAAGGGTATAGTCTTTTCCATTGATGTGATAGGCATGTTTTAGTTTATCGATGATCTCCGGAGAGATCTTGATGCATAGATTTTTATTAAAAACAAGATGTTCCCACAAGATATACAGTTCATCTTTTGTTAGTACTGTATCTGATTGTGTCGTTAGTACTTCATTGATAATATTTGTATGCAGTCTTCTGATATATTTCTCAATCTCTTTAATTGTGAGTTTATCAAGTGTGAAAGTTGTTTTTGGCTTTTTAGGTTTAAAATTTTTAAATAGTGTATTGGTCTTATTGGGGAAGAATGTCTTACCAAAAAGTTTAATACCAAACAGCCATCCAATAGCCTCAACCATAATATAAGGTGTGTATGGATTGTTCTTAAGGTCATTCAGAACTTTTTTGGTTGTCTTGTTGATCCCTTTTTTTGTATTGTACTCCTCATGGGGTTCAACCGGTATTTCAAATACAATGTTTTGAGGTTTTACAATGGCAGGAGCCAGTGCCAGTGAATGTGCTTTGTCGAACTCTACAAATGAGATAGGAATACCAAGGAAACCGCCCGCACCATATGTATTGTATGGACCAACTGCTTCTATATTTCTTCTCATGACTTCAGATCTTACATCTAAACAGAATATAGTGGATGCAAGAGGCTTTTCCTTATACTCATGAGGTGATGTAAATGCATTGACATGATCAATGATATAGCTGTCTTCAAGAGATTTTAGCCAGATAAATCCTTCCTCTTCTTTCAATAAGTTTGCAAAATTTGAAAATGCAATGAGCGACATATTGAGTTCAGGTAACATCTCTTTAGCTAGCTGTACTTGAAGTGAGTTTAGGTTGAGCTTTTCTTTGACATATGCATTTAAGATCTCTTGATAGTCTTTATGCTCTTCCATTGCATCGTTATAGGTACCTGTCAGTTTTCCGTTTGCCTGTAAGAGTTTTAGTATGGTATAGGGGGTATTCTCTTTGATATATACTTTAAGTTTATCAAAGTCATTGATCTTCTCTTTTTGCATATATTTTAATTCAAAATGCAGTCTGATCGCCATATAATCCATCAGTGTTGAAGGATGCACCTGCTGTGGGTAGTAATCTTTGTCTTCTGAACGGTATTTGATATATCCTGCCCAACCATGCAGTTTAAGGATGTGCGTTAAAAAGTATTCTTGTACATCTTCAACTTTCAGCTTATCGAGGGCTTCTTGAACAAAATCCTCTACATCAATGACATAATCTATATTCTCATAGAGTTGGAAGGATTTGAACATACCAAGATCCCTGTCTTCCATACTGAGTGTGGTTTGCTGCTTATCTAAAAAACGTGCGACAAATTCTATGACATCTTTTTCAATGAGTTCCTTTTCGCTCGTACCAAAAAGCGCATCATGAATTTCGTAAAGTGTCATGTGTTTCGTAAGTGACGCTATCCATTTCTCATTATCATTGTAGATAGAGTTCTTTTCAAGGTGTGCATGCAGTTCTTCATCGATGTCATGTGTTTTTAGCTCTTTATAGCTTCTTAAACCACTCCAAAGCGGACTGATATTTAACATAAAGTTTTTAGCATGCTCAATATGCTCTGCCAGATCTGCTTCATTGAGAGATTTTAGTAAATTTTTTTCCAATAGTTCAGGTTTGATCTTACCCTCATTATACAAAGCAATGTAATATTCAGGGTCCATATATACTTTTCCGCCAAAGATGCTTTGTGCTTTTGCAAGTCCATCTTTAAAGTTAAGATGTTCAAATCCTTTCAAAGGGTTATGGTGAATAAATGCACCTATAGGCCAGTAGTGTGGTACAGTATCTTTTACAGCATTTAATTTTTCTAATATACTCATGCAAGTAACTCCTTAAGTCCTACAGCACTGAGGACCAATAATATGATAAACATAGCAAGATGAAACGATCTTTCCTTAGGCCCCAGATCAATGTAGTGTACGTTGGTATTTGGTTTTCCAAAAACAGTTTTTGCCATTACTCTCACAGCGATAAGAAAATTTCCAAAAAATATAATGACAACAGCGATGTACCATAGGCTATTTAACTCTGCGTTAAGTATGCCGTTGAGAAACATTAATGAGTTTGGAAATGGAGGGTAGAGTGCCAAAGCAGTTAGATAGATAGTCAACATCAACCCCGCATATGGAGTTACAAGTGTAATACCTGTGATAGAACGATAGTTCGCACTGCCATAGTTACGCTCATAATATTTACCCATCATGAAAATACCAATAAGTGCCAGCAGTAATGATGCACCATATAAAGTACTCTCTTTTGTCCCGAACATAATAAGCATCGGGGCATTAAAAAACAGTATATAGTATGCCAACTTGTATAAGTTATATGTTTTATTTGCCTTGTAAAGCGAATAGAGGGATGCAAGCAGTGCAACAACAATAAATGGTTCTGATAATACTTGTGCAGACTCATTACGAAGCAGGATACCAGAGATGACCAGCAACGCTGAGAGATAGAATATCTTCTCTTTTCCTAAAATATTTGTCTTTTCAAAAAGGAGATAATATGGTACTCCAGCAAGCAAGAATAGTAAAGTAAATTCCATTAACATCATATCTCCTCTTAAAACACTTTAAAATACTTGATGTACAAATCAGATATGTAACCTTCTTTTGCCAACATCTTGTATATACGCCATTTTGATTTATTAGGTTTGTGTTCCCCTATAGGTATGCCTACAAAATGCTGTTTGTAGGTAAAGTACCATCCAATGATCATGATCGCTGTTAACATGATAAATGTCATAGACCCTGTTACGTGGAGTGTTGCAACATCATAAAAGAGAGGCCCATATTCTCCGTATAAGAAATGTTCAAGAGCAAGCCCTACAAACTCATAGGTGAACAGAACGATGATAAATGAGCTAATAAGTGCAAGAATAACTTTAGGTGAATTTGCTTTTGATACTTCAAAGAATGATAAAAAGAGTTGGGTACCAGTAAGCCATGCAAATGCCAGTATAAGGGTAGCTGCGTTGAAATGGAAGAAGTTCTCGCCAAGCAGTAATTTCACTCCAATGAACACTATAACAGGCAATACAGTAAAGAATGCGATCATACGGAACATGTTTATACTGTTATACTGTGGTTTTTCTTCCCAGAAAAGTTCATGTGAAAGTCTTTTTGGGACATTTGATTCTTTTCTGGCTTGATTGATAAGACTACCAGATTCCAAGAAGAGAGATGCTTTAAATATACCGTGTACCATAAGGTGATAGATCGCCAGGCTGAATGCGCCAAGACCAACTTCCATGATCATATATCCCATCTGACCTACGGTTGAATACCCAAGTGAGCGTTTGATATCAGATACGGCAAGCATAAGGATTGATGCAAAGATCGCGGTGATGAGACCCATGACAAATGCAACATTCAGTACAGCAGGTGTCAAGAGCAGTAAAAATGCCATTTTGTTAAGCAGGATACCACCAACATTTACTACACCGGCATGCATTAGTGCAGAAACAGGTGTAGGTGCTTCTGAAGTATAAGGCAACCAGTGGTGGAATGGTATGATTGCCGATTTCATCATAGCAGCAAAGAGGAACAAGAAACCGATAACATAGATCATAGGGTCATCAATTGAACCTGTTTTCGACGATTCTAACCATTGATGACTCAGCTCGGCTAATTCAAAACTTCCAAATACTTTATAGGTAAGGATCACTGCAATGATAAAGAAAAGGTCTGCAAGTTTATGTACCAGCATGGTCCAGCCGCCATTTTTGATCGCGGATTTAGATTCTACATTAAATGTGATGAGCAGATAGAGGCTGATACTCATAAGCTGCCATGCAATAGCAAGGATGATAAGGTTATTACTCATAACAAGGAGATAGATAGCTGAGAAAATAAAGTTCAAAAGAACGAAAAATCTTTTGTACCCTGGCTCATCCCACATATATTTTGTAGAGTACTTGCGTATAACTAGACCCAGAATAGCAACATATGGAACCAGTATGGCAGAGAGCTCATTGAAAATAAGGTATCCTCCAAAACCTTGAATATCTTCACCTGTACTCATTACTTGATAGGTTCCAAAAAGGCCTAGAAGTGCAACTGCAGATGAGAAAAAGATAGCAACCTTAGGCATAAGTTCTTTTTTATTTAATAAGCCTATTAATGTTGCAATCATAATAGGTATGAACGGAATGAATAAAACCAGTTTTTCCACTTAATACTCCTATAGTTAAACTATTTTGTAAATTTTCAATTTTAACAGGTTAATTTTTATCTGTTGATATGCTCAAATACTTGAGTCAATATAGTCTGAAAATGGTGATCACAAGATTATATTTTATAACCTTAGCAATTTTAGATTATAGGTAATTTTTTCAAAATATATTCCTAATTAGGCCTAAAAGACTTCACTAACATATTTAGTGTGTCACTACTTTACAATTTAACACACTCATTATAGATAAACTATCATGAAGTAGTATTTAGAAAATCCTTGTAGATTTTTAGCAGAAAAGAAATAATTTTTGTTTGAATTGAATGAACGTAAAATTAAATATATAATGTAATAGGGAAATTATTTTTTATATCAATACAATAAAACCGTCATTCCTTTTTTGTCAAAATTATAAGTATCTAATATTATTATTATAAAAAAAAGTTTATAGAAACATTGATTTTTTTTATCTAAAATATAAGATAAGTCAAAGGTTTTTACAGTAAACTCCATTCTGAAAACATATGGATATAGTTGATAGATGAATTTCTCATGAATATGACCAAAATGATGTGATATTAAGGTATTTTTGTGTAAAGTTTTGTTGAAACTTCTAATCTATTGATTATGATGACCTCACTATAGTCGTTATAATCGATATATATGTTTAAATTATAGGAGTAAAGGAGTAAGAATGTATTATGTAGCGAAAGTTGATGCCAACAAGTGTGCTGAATACAAATGCAACACATGTACACTGTATTGTCCAGAGGCGAATACGCTTATGTTCGATAAGGAAAGAAATACATCTTGGGTTGATGAAGATAGATGTAAGGGATGTGCACTTTGTGTGTACGTATGTAGTGACATGCTTGATCGTAATTGTATTACCATGGAAATGGCTGGTCAAGAAGGCTAAATCTAAACTTTAGATTTAATTCAAAATATATTTTTTATAGGAGTAGTTATGGCAAACCAAGGTCCTGCGTATTATTCACCGTATCCTACGGCTACGTATGAAGGTAATATCACACCACCAGAAGGTAAAGCACTTTTGTTGGAAGATGTGGTTGATGAAGAAGTTGCAATGAGAGAAATTGCAAGAGTGATGTTGACAAGTGATAATGCAACAATTTTCCCTGGTCCACAAGTATTGTATGCATGGAATGATGAAGCGAAAAAGAAAGCTACACTCATTAAAGAGATGTCAGAAGTTCTTAATGCTAAGATGATCCCAATGTATGACTATAGACCAAAATATCCAAAGATTGACCCTGAAGTAGAGATCAATCCAAACCACCCGAACTTGACTATTTGGCACAATGATATCAAAGCAGCGATCTTTATCGGTGTTCACTGTCACTATGCAAACGTTGCATTGAAGATCGTAAGATCAGAAACAGATTGTTATACAATCGCAATCTGTGGTTTGTCAGGGCATGAAGATGCAATGGCTACATTAAGAGACCAGCATTCTCACGAACTTGAAAAATTCATCAAGATCGCTAAAGAAGTTAAAGCTGAGTTGGGAAAGTAGGAGAGAATAATGAGTAAAATTACTGATATGACTAAAACACACAACTGGTCAGGACAGAAACTTGTTTCTATTGACCACATGCTTTTCGAAGCTCCAAGAACCAAGCACTTTATGACAGGTTCTGAAGTTTTAAAAGAAGCAGTTAAACGTGCAACAGTAGATGCATCGGTTTCATACCCAATTACACCACAATCAGAAGCAGCTCACCTTATCGGTGAACTTTGGGCAGAAGGATATGTTGGTGTTTACTTCCGTGGTGAGAACGAATTCGGTGTAATGTCTGAGGTTGCAGGTTGTTCAATGGCAGGTGCTAGAACGATCACAACAACATCTGGACCTGGTACACTTCGTGCAATGGAAAACTTTGCTATGTGGTCAGGAACAAGAGCTCCAATGCAACTTGTACTTATGGCTCGTGGTATCAACTCTCCACTTACAATTCAACCGGACAACTTGGAAGTTCAATACCTTCTTGAAACTGGATGTATGATCTGGTATGCAGAAAACGTTCAAGAACTATTTGATATGTCATTGGCAGCGTTCACAGTTGCAGAGCAGCCAGATGTTCACGTTCCAATTATTACTGCTGTTGACGGATTCTTTGTTTCTCACACTCGTGAAGCTGTTGAACTTCCAGAAGATGATATTGCACTTTATCCATATAATCCGTATGCGGCACCACTACCTCCAATAGACTCTGAGATGCCTCCGGGAAGATTCCTAAGAGATCCATTCGTTATGAAGTCTAACTATATCTCTTATGCTACGCATGCATCATGGCAGTGGGAGATCAGATCTGCTGTTGAGAGATCTAAGCGTTATGCTAGACACTTGCTTAAAGGTTTAGCACATGTATCTGGTAACGAAGATGCTGAAATTGCATTCATTACTTGTGGTACTGCTTCTAACCAAGCAAAAGAGGGTCAAAGAGAGCTAGAAAAACTTGGTGTAAAATCTAAAGTTATCAAGTTAAGAACGATCAGACCGTTCCCAGAAGAAGAGCTAATGGAAGCACTTAAAGGTGTTAAGTATGTATTCGTTCCAGAATTCAACGTTGTTGGTTGGTTGGCAAACGAAGTTAAAGCTAAACTTTATGGTAAAGTTGATGTTCATATTCATGCAGGACCAAGAGTTGCGGGTGGTATGAGTTTACCTGCTGAAGCTATTATCCAAGAAGTTATGGAAGTAATAAACCCAGGAAAAGGAGCATAATATGGCATTAGATATTTATAAAATTAATCCTGAATTCAGAGACATTATGCCAAGAGAGATCATTGAGCTTGAAGAGAATGCTACTTGGGCTCAAAATCAAGAGAAACCTCGTGGTATTAAAGAACTTCCTGAAACTAAAGAGCTTCTTGAAGAGCACTCTTTATGTGCAGGTTGTCCAGAAGCAGCAACATTACGTTATGTTCTTTCTGCACTTCCAAAACCAGAAGAGACTGTTATCGTGAACTCAACAGGTTGTACATCATTGATGTTCCCACATATTGCACTTCATACAGTGCACTCACTATTTGGTAACCAGAACTCAGTTGCATCTGGTATCAAAAGAGTTCTTGAGTGGAGATTCCCTGATAAGCAAAAAGACGTTGTTGTTCTTGCTGGTGACGGTGCTACTGTTGATATCGGTCTAGACTATACACTTCAGTCATTCTTTAGACAAGAGAAGATCACAACGATCTGTTTTGACAACGAAGTTTATGCGAACACAGGTGGACAAGAGTCAGGTATGACAGCTAAAGGTCAAGTATTTAAAATGGCTCCAACTGGTAAAAAGTTTGAAAAAGTACCAATGTGGGAACTTGCTAAAACTTCTGGTTGTCACTACTCTGTGAACATGACAGGTTCTGCTCCTAAAGCTGTTGCAAAAGCAGTAAGAGAAGCAATCCTTATCGCTAGAGAGATCGGACCAACATATCTTAACATCTATACACCTTGTATTCTTGAGATCGGTCTAAGTGCAAACGAAGGTCTTGGAGAGATGAAAGCTGGAGATAAACATAGATTCGAGTTTTATAAACATATTTCTCCAGAAGCGGAAGAGTATCTTAAAAAATGTAAAGCAGAGGGACTATTATAATGGCAAAAGATTCAATTAAAATCAGAATGCCCGCTCTAGGTGGGCAAGGGGCGGTTACTGCAGCACACATCGCAGCAACTGCAGCGGACACAGAAGGTTACTATGCGGTATCTAACCCATTCTTTGGTGCTGAAAAACGTATGGCTCCATCTGAGAGTTATGCAAGAATCGGTACTGTGCCTATCTATGACAGAGGTGAAGTAATTTATCCTGATATCGTTATGATTTACCACCCACAGGTTATTACTATGGGTAAATCATATACAATGCCTTTTTATGCAGGTATTAAAGAGAATGGTCTTATCATCATCAACAGTGATAAAGATCTTTTAACTGACTCAGATAAAAAGATCCTAGACAAGTTGAACGTTAAAGTTCTTACAAAAGACTTTACTCAGTTCGCTATTGATCTTGCTGGTACTGAACTTGCTACAAACATGGCAATGTTGGGAGCATTATTTGGTGCACTTGGAACTGTAAGCAAGCCTGCTATTGAAGAAGGTATTAAAGACAGATTCCTTAAAAAATATACTGCTTCAGGTGGTACAGCTACACTTGACTCAGTTATTGAGAAGAAATTTAAAAAGAAAATGGATCTTATCCAGAAAAACCTTGACACTGCATCTGCAGCATTTGACTTGACTGCTGAATGGTGTAAAGAGGTAGGTTTCGAACAAATGTTGGAAGCTCCAAAAAAATAATCCAAACATAACAACTGTACTGATGTGCAGTTGTTAGTTTAACTCTATTTACGTTATCTTACGAATTTACAACACATCCACACAATTACAATTTAATTTTAAGGTATATACACATGATACAATCATTCATACTTACGGGATTTTTAGGCGTTGGTAAAACCACTATGCTCACCAATACGGTCAAGGAACACTTCAGTGACAAAAAAGTAGCTATTGTAGTGAATGAGTTTGGTGATATAGGTGTTGATGGCAATATCCTGAAAAATGTATACAGTGAAGTTCTTGAGATATCTGAAGGATGTATCTGCTGCCAGTTGGCACAGGAGTTTGAAAGCGGTGTGATCGAGATTATCAACAAATACAACCCTGAGATGATCTTTGTAGAAACATCAGGTGCATCTGAACCTTTTCCTATATTTTTATCCTTGCAGAACCTTGGTGTCTCTGTAGAAGGCGTGATCTGTGTTGTTGATTCCAAGAACTTTGATACCTATAAGGATAATTCTACTGCGAAATACCAGATCGGTGGATCAAACATACTGGTTCTAAACAAGACCGATCTTGTCAGCAGTGAGGAACTCGAATTAGTAAAAAAAGATGTTATAGCCATCAAAGAGCAGTATAATATCAAAAATACACTCACCGGCAAAAAGATATTTAACAATTATGTGATCAGCAGTGCTCAGCAGGGTATTTTAAACAAAGAGATCTTTGAAGGCGTTTATGAAGTAGATGAGATCATAGGTATGGCTAAGGATTATGAACATGCAGATCATACAGTCAAAGACTCCATTACGCAGAAAGTAGCCTATCTTAAAGAGGGTATATCGTTTGATGATGTAGACAGTGTTTTGAAAAGCCTTCCTAAAAGCATCTATAGGGTCAAAGGTGTTGTAAAGACCAAAGATGTACCCAATCCTATAGTGATCAATTACTCTTTTGGAAATGTTTCATTTGATGAGCTGGAGCGTTATGATCAGCAATCGATCCTGATATTTATCGGTGAAGCGATAGAGAATGATGTGAATGAGCTGTGTCAAAAGTTTGATTATTTAAACATGCCTCAATTCAGACTTGTCAAGTAGTTAGAATCTGTTTTGAAACAGCATTCCTACTATACCTGCTCACTTTTATTTGAAAGCAGGGCAGTAATGTCATACACCGGCAGAGGATGATAATAGTAGTGCCCCTGTACATAGGTACAATTTTTACTTTTAAGAAATTCTGCTTGCTCTTTACTCTCTATACCTTCTGCTATGACATCAAGATCCAGACTTTTAGCCAGTGCTATGATAGAGTCAACAATCACGATATCTTCCTCATCATCAGGCAGATCAACAATGAATGATTTATCGATCTTGAGCCGGTCAATAGGCAGTTTTTTCAACAATGACAAAGAAGAATATCCCGTTCCAAAGTCATCGATAGAGATGCTGACTCCAAGGTCTGAGATCTTTTGTAATGTTTCGATCATCTCTAGATGATTTTTCATCATATGACCCTCAGTGATCTCCAATTCGATCCATTCTGGTCTTATAGCATATCTTTTTATATTTTTTTGAATATTCATAACAAAATGAGGATTTTCCAATTGCTGCATTGAAACATTTATTGCAAGTCTACCTGGAGTCAGTCCCTGACCATACCATCGTGCTATCTGTTTCATCGCTGTATGCATTACCCATTCATCTATTTCAGTGATCATACCTGTCTCTTCTGCTAATGTCATGAATTTTTTTGGCGTAATAATCCCTTTTGTCGGGTGATCCCATCTGATGAGCGCTTCCAAACCGATGATAGAATCATCGGATGTATCAACTTGAGGTTGATAATAGAGTAAGAACTGATCTTTATCGATGGCCTGACGCAAATTGCTTTTCATTCTC
Source organism: Sulfurovum sp. (assembly GCA_036568165.1). Lineage (GTDB taxonomy): Bacteria > Campylobacterota > Campylobacteria > Campylobacterales > Sulfurovaceae > Sulfurovum. The sequence goes on along the minus strand of DATCTA010000235.1, from coordinate 13,122 downwards.
ATTTGTTCTACAGCATGTTTTGTCATTTCAGGACTGTAGAACTGGTAGTTGTTACGCCCGTTCTCTTTTGCCTGGTACATGGCAGTATCGGCATACTTTAAGAGGTCTTTTTCGTTATCTGTATCTTTAGGATAGAGACTGATCCCTATACTGCATGTGAGATAGAGCGCATGGTCATCAACATATATTGGTTCTGAAAAAATATTCAGGATATCATGTGCCAGACTGGATGCATCTCTCATGTGTTCTATCTCTTCTATGATGATAGTAAATTCATCTCCGGCTAGACGTGCCAGCATATCTTCTTTGCGAATAGAATTTCTAAGTATCTCTGCTACTACTTTAAGGAGCTTATCACCTACATCATGACCTAGCGAGTCATTGATCTCTTTAAATTTGTCCAGGTCGATGAAAAATATGGCTAGTTTTCTTTTTTCCTTTTCTGCTGTATGGATCACATCTTTTAACCGCTCAAAGAATTGTAACCGGTTAGGCAAGCCTGTAAGTGAGTCATAATGGGCTTGATAGTGTAAAATATTGGCTTGCATCTTAAATTTGTTTTCAATGACGATACGGTCAGAAATATCTTTTGTCAATTGATCTTTAGTATCTTCTAACTCCTTGGTTCTGTTAAGGAGTTGAGCATTTATCATCATGAGATCACTTGTCTTTTCCTTTATCACACGTTCCAAATATTTTTGATTGCTCTTTGTCTCTTTTAAAAGCTGTTTTTGCTGATAGATCTTTTCAATGTTCATTTCATGATACTTATTGCTCAGTATCAGAGTAAAAATAACGATCTCAATAAATGAGCCTGCTATAAAAGCATATCTGGTTATATCCGTATTATCCAAAAGACCATTGAAAGTGAGTGTCATGAGTCCCATTGTAGACATATAGATTATCAGTGCGATCAGGTAGAACGTAGCACCAAATATATTTTTAAACAGGAATCTGATCGAAATGACAAGAAGGAACATAAAGAACAGAGATGAATAGATATTAAATGCCAGACTGGAGTAAGGGACGTTTTCTGAGATAAGAACGGCAAAGAGCAAAAAAAGTCCAGCAGATGCTTTAAAGACAAGATCAACTTTTGGCATTCGTTTGTATAATTCAAAAAATCGGCCTGAGAACAGGACCAAAAACATGATGACAAGTGCACCAATAACATGAAGTCCTTCACTCCATCCAGGAATGTCAAATGTCAGGTAAAATCCGCTTTTCATAGCTACGAAAGCTACAAAAAGGAGTATATAGGCTATATAGTAGGCAAAAACACGATCTTTTATGATGATAAAGTTGTATATGTTGAAGAGTACTATGAGAAGAAGTATGGATGCATAAATGATATATATATTTGAAATACAAAAGCGACTAGGACTGAAAAATGCTTCTTGGGTTAGTATCTGGAATTCTCCGATATGACCAGAGAGCGTCTTTCCTTTCACATAATATGTTGCACTTTCTCCTGGGTTTAAATGTAATTTATAGGTAGGATTGAAGTTTTTGATACTTCGTTCTTTGAGGGGTATATCAAGTGCATTTTGCTGGACACGCCATACATCGTCTTCCTTACTGTAAAGGTCCAACTTTGACCAGAATGGTTCAGTAAAATAGAGTATGAAATCTTCATTATTACTCTTATTTGTCAGGTCTATTTTAAACCATGCAGTTCCATAGCGGTACCCTTTGGTAAATTGATTTGGTATAAGATCTGTAAAGTTCTTTTTTTCTATTTGATCTATATCATACTGATCATTTTCATCATAGAAGTAGTGTAGGGTAAAATCATTATAAATTGGTTTATCTTCAGTGAGGGTTACATTAGCATATGATCCTAAAGTACAAAGAAGCAGTACTACTAATAATTGTTTAATCATGTATATCCGTCAATATGCTATATGAAGTTTTGAATATATTGCTTGTCCATGTTATTAATCTTGATTATAATAATTTATTCTTAAGTTTTATTTACTGATCATCCCTTTTTTGCTTTCTCCTGTCTTTTCCGCTAAATGTAGTATTGGTCAGATCTCTGAAGTCCTGAGTCAAACTTACTCCTGCCATTTCTTCAAATTCTTCAAAGTCTGAACTTAGAACAGTAAATGATATCTCTGTTACATGGACCATGTTCCAGTTTTTTGCAAAAACCTCTTTTTGAAATGCAACATCCGCAGAAGCAGGGTACCTGTCTTCTTCCTCTTCCTGGGTATCATCATAGGTAAATCTTACAAACATTGGTACAAGTTCGAGTTCACGTATCTGGTCAATCTTCTCTTGTTTGGCTTTGGCGATAGCGGCTTCATCGGCATTTTTGTCTTCACAGCCAAAATATCTTCCTGTCAGCACTCTGTTGAATGTTCTTCCTGGAGGGTCCGGAACATACGCTTCGACTTTTTTTCTGCCAAATAAGTTTTTCAACATTTCGATCATAAGACTCCCTTCTTTCATATTATACAATATATTATTGTGAAAAAGAAACTAATGTCACATTTATGTAAGATTGATTTAACGTGATATCCAATATAATAAATTACAAAAATTTATTTTTAACTATTATTGATTGTGCCAAACTTGTTGTGAAGCAGGGACGGAAAGCCATGGATCTTAGCCTATAAGACCGCCAGGTTGCCATAGAAACTATCATTTTTATGTTCCCTTCTGACTCGTGGATATTGGACCAATGAATTGTAGCGAAGAGGATTAAAATGTATGTAAGAGAAGAAAATATACCTGAAGAGAATCTGGACTGGGATAAAACTCAGGTACGGGAAGTTCAAGAAAAAACTCAAGCAGAGGATAAAGAGAATAAAAAAGTCATCCATCCTGCTGCTAAAAACAAGATAGTCCTCAAGAAAAAGATCAAGTTTTCCGAAATCAATATCAAAAGTACCATTCAAAATTTTTTAGATGAGCACGGAGAACTCTCTTTGCTCATTTCACTTTTAACCTTTCCCTACATCATCGGCTTTATCATCATCGCTTTCATTTTGTTGTACGGCGGTGTGCCTATCGATCGTTTCTTCAGTATGAAAGAGGGGATTTTCCATTTTGAACTCTGGTCTATTGGTGCGTATATTTTTATAACAACCGGAGTGATCTGGCTTTTTATGATAATCGTCTCTCAGAGAAGATAGTGATATCTTTAGAGAATATTAGTTTAATTTTATACTTTTTTTCATAGAACTTCATATTACTAAAAGTATTTATTTATATATTCAATCTGAGCATAAGTGGTATTTTTTAAATTATCTAACTAGAAATATTGAAGATATTTAAACTGTTATTCTTTTAGTAAATGTTTAGGAAAGATTTCCCACCCCGAAGGGTGGAGTAGACTATTGAGAAATTTGTTTACTGAATACCTCATAGATATTAAGATTTGAACCATCCACATGCCATCCGTCAGCTCCTACCGGGAAGCTACCGTTTGCACCAGTTAGCAAGTAGTACACTTTATATGTGATAGTGTATGTTTTGCTTGGATCGATGGTGTAGTTGATTGTATAGATCTCTTTTTCGTTAGGGACCAAACGATTATCTTTGCCATCAGGTACCGTGTTGGAGTCAAATCCAGGACGTACGATAAATATATTATCAATAATTTGTCCTGTTTCACGACCGTAGATACGAGTGAATGTTGACGTATTGACATCCTCTATAATGGCTGCATTTGTTACAGTTGCATTGACATCATATGTAGTTCCACTAGTAGTTGTCTTTTCGACTATATTGTTTATTTTTGCAATAACATCAGCAGCGGTGATATTATGAAGTGTATTCGCAAATTTCTGACTGGTTACATCACTATCAGATAAGTCTGGTGCCAATCCACTGATTTCTATTTTGCGTTCACTCTCATATTCTACACCAACGCTACCACGTCCTGTACCAGTTGTATTGATCGTATCGTTAGAATTACTCGGCTCAACAGTATTTATAATATTTTCAAATGTAGAGTTACCCTTTGCTTCACTAAATGCTACCATAGCTCCTGTATCATCAGTAACGATAACACGTGTTAGCATACGTCTCATTGGGTGGGCACCAGGAAGCATATGAGCTGTTTGGTTCAAGAGATGTGTTGTAACAGTAAGCACATTCTCATTAACTTCTGCTGTCACATCAGCTTCAAAGCCGCTTATAACTTTATTTTTGAAGTTATTACCTGACTGTCTGTTACCACCGATGAATCCATGGTCGTTCATCCATTTACCAAATACAGGATTATGTGCTTCTCCGTAGTTATCTCCATCTTCAGGGTCAAAGTATCCAGTCAATAGCTCATCACGTGTGAATAGTTCATTTGGTTTGTTCCATTTGTGCAGTACAGTTTTGTCATTAAGACGCGGCATGTGACATTTTGTACATTTCGGAGAACTTGCAGTATCAAGGAAGTTATCATCTACACCGTCGCTCATCGCATTCCATGTAGAACAGAGTTCCATTTGGTTATCTTCAACAGCATTCGGATCTTTTGCACCTGCGCTTCTTTGATGGCAGCTTAGACACAATGCTTTTGCATGTTTACTGAAGTGGTTGTCTTTAGCTTGGAATTCATCCTCTCCAAGTGAAGATGCCAAACGATTACTGTCATCATCCTCATTCGAGTTGTTTGTTCCAGTGATACCGTATGGTCCGTAGAAAGGTCCGCCAGTGTAGTGAGTTTTTCCATTTGTACCATTGATATCGACACTTCTGAAAGTAAAACGTCCATCAGCTGATTTTTTACTCATATTGTTATTCATGCCCTCAGCATCTTGAGGTGTATCATTAATATCACTATAGAGTTCAGGTCCCAATAGACTGAAGAAACCGTTCATGTGAGGATTGGTTGCATTACTATCATATTCTAATGTTGTTCCTGCTGCAAAACGTGTAGCACCAATAGGTCCGTATTTAATAGCAGTTTTTAGTGTTAATTCTCCACCGTCACGTACACCTTCTGTTCCTTCTACACCCATCAGACGGATAGACTCGATACTATGACATGTTGCGCAGTTGATCCCCTCACGGTTTGCTTCATGTCCGATATGGTAGGTTGCTGTATAGACATTGCCATCTTTACCAACTGAGGCTACTGTTGTTGCATTGAGAGTATCAGTTTTATCTTTTTCCAAACCATTTAGATAAGTTCTAAGTGCTGTAGCATTCATCCCATCATAAGTCGTAGAATCTCCGACTTTTTCTACACTGATATTGAAATCCCCTGCATAGTAAGCACCTGGAGCATGACATTTAAGACATACACGAGATGTTCCTCCACCATTTCTTACGTCCGAGTAGGTGACATCTCCAACCTTTTTTGGATTAGGTCCTGTAATGGTGCCAACAGTATATGAGCCAGTAGCAACAGTCGTTCCGATCTTTGAGAGTTGAATACGTAGGTATTCCTGGTATTTAGTTTGGAAAATTGCATCTGTCCACGACTTCGAGTGCATGGAGGTTTTCCAAGTATCATAGAGCTCAAAGTGACAGTTCTGGCATTTTTTGTCGGCACTGTCAAAAAGCGTGTTACCATAGTGTATTCCTGTTGGATATTCTGCTTCACCTGCATGTGCAAGATCCGTACGTGATTCAACGACAGGTTCTTCTGTAGATGTGCTGCTACCACCACCACATCCGCTTAATGAAAACACAATACCTGTACCCAGTACAAGCATTAATGATTTTACTTTCATTTTCTTCCTTCTTTTAATTATTCTAATGTTGGTTAAGACACTATGTGTCGCCTATAGATATTAGAATACTAATATCTCCTCCCCAGTGTTATAAATAACCGGATATTTTATATCATAAATGTTAAGCGATTGTTAAAAATTATTAAAAATTTTTATGTTTTCACTAAATAATTTTGAATTATTAAATATTGAAAAGTATTTTATGTGTTTAAGGGATTAAAAAAGAATGAATTTGTGTGATTCCACCCAGAGAAGGGTGGAATTTAGTAGTTTACCTAAGGTAACTCAGGATAGCGATATACTTCTGTAATTAGAAGTTTTTTATCAATATTCACTTGTTCATTTAGCCATCCATCAGCAGTAGCCGGGAATTTACCATTGGCACCTTTTTGCATATAATATACTCTATACTCTACCTTGACATCTGTTTTACCTTCAATATCGTAGGTGAGTGTATATGTTTCTGTTTCATTAGGACTTAATCGGTTATCTATTTCAACCATCCATGAATCAAAACCTGGGCGTACAATAAATGTATCATTATTATTTTTACTTGGCTTACCAGTTGAGTCATATCTTTTACCTGTTTCATGTCCGTAAATTCTTGTAAAGAGAGATGTATCTGCACTTGAAACAATTGCGGCATTCGTGACATTACCTTCAGTAACACCATTAGTAATTGTTTGGGTTAGGAAGTCAGCAGTAGAATCAACAGCCCTGATAGTGTAAGTTGTTCCATCAAATTTTTGGCTGCCAACTTCTGAACCATTCAAGTCTGCTACTTTACCAGGGAAATCTAGATTTTCACTTCCGTTGTTGTTTACAGGAACTGGAGTTAATGCACTAGAATGAAGCACTTTACCAGCTAACGGCTGAACATTGTTCTCAATATCTGTAAATGTAGAGATACCAGTTGCAGATGTTGGAGTCAGTTTATTTCCTTGTCCATCTGTAACGATCAGACGCGTAAATACTCTTCTCATTGGATGTGCGCCTGGGAACATATGAGCAGTTTTGTTTGTTAGTGCTGTTGTTACTGTTAATGTGTTGCCATCAAATGATGGATCTACTGTCGCCTCAAATCCACTTTTGATTTTATCAGTAACACTTGCTTTTTGACCTGTTTTACTCGCACCTAAGAATGCATGTGAGTTCAACCAACCAGCAGCAACAGGGTTTTCATCACCATAGCCCTCTGGATCAGTAGGATCAAAGTGAGCAGTTAGATTAGGATTGTCTGCAAGTGTCCATAATTTATCCGGACGAGCCCATTGGTGAAGCACTGTACCTTCTATTCTTTCCATATGACATTTTTGACACTTTGGTGAACTTAATGTGTCATTAGATGCTGTATCATCACCTGTAGTTACAGCCATTTGAGTTGAACACAGTTCCATAAAGTGACCGGCACCATCTTCACCACCTGGTACAGCTGCACCTGCAGAACGTTGATGACATGAAAGACACAAACCTTTACCACTTTCTCCAAAGTGATTATTCAATTCAACATCATAATGTGGATTTACTTGTGCTAGTCTATCTGTTTGATCTGTCTCATTTTCATTGGTTGTACCTGTGACACCATAAGGCCCATAGAACGGTCCACCAGTAAAGTGTACTTTTCCGTTTGTTCCATTGAGATCTTTACTTGTCATAGTATAACGACCATCAACTGCTTTACCTTCATCAAACTCACCAGCATCAGCCAAATAATTTACACCTTTTGGTGTTGCATTATAATCAGTATATTTTTCAGGTCCCCAAAGTCTAAAGAACTTATTCATATTACCGTTAGTTGCATCATCATGATAGTTTAGATCAGTTCCTGCATTAGCTTTGATTGGTCCATGTGGTCCTACACGCATATCTTGTGCCAGAGTATATATACCGTTGTCCATTCCATACTCTTTCATGAGTCTAGGTGTTTCTATACTATGACAGAATGCACAGTTTATACCTTCACGGTTTGCTTCATGTCCGATTTGGAATGTTGCTTTATAAATTCTATTTGTTTGAGGGTTTGCCGCTATTACTGCAGTCTCACCATGTGGATCACTTACTTCATTTGCTGTTTTTAATGTACTTAATGCTGAAGAACTGATATTACTTGCATCTCCAAGATCAGTAACTGTTACCCTTACATCCCCTGCATAGTATGCACCCGGAGCATGACATTTGATACAAGTTTGTGCTGCACCGCTAAACATGTTTTTAGTTGTTCCAACTCCATCACCATCGATAATATCTTTTTGTTGATAGAGAATACCACCATCTGGTTGTTCACCAATTTTTGCTAAGTGTGTACGTAAAAAATCCTGGAATTTACTTTGGAAAATTGGATCAGCCCATGATTGCCCATGCATTGAACTTTTCCAAGTATCGTAGAGTTCATTGTGACAGTTTTGACATTTCTTATCTGCGCTGTCAAAGAGTGTATTACCAAAGTTTACTCCTGTATGATACTCTGCCGCTGCAGTTGTCACTGTAGCATTACGCTCATTTAGATTGGCATCTAAATAAGTGACTGTTAGTCCATCCTCTGAAATTACTTGATAGCCTACCTCACCAGGTCCTGGTTCTGTGTCTGTGGGTGTGCTACTTCCACCCCCACATCCGCTTAACGAAAACACGATACCTGTACCCAGCACAAGCATCAATGATTTTACATTTAAGTTCATAACTTTTCCTTTTATTCTAATCTTGGTTAAGACACTAAGTGTCCGGCCTACAGATATCAGAATACCAATATCTCCTCCCTAATGTTAAAAAACATTCCTATTCATAATAACGTATAAGTATTAAGTGAGTGTTAAATAAAACTTTATCTTATGATAAAAAATTTTGAATTGTGAAGTATGGTTATATCTTTAGTGCTAAGTCAGTGAGTATGACAATATGTCATATATTTGATGATGGACTGGAAAGATCGATATACTTCAGGTAGATAATATATGGAGTGATCATTTGTTTTTACATATCGATATAGACAGTTTTTTTGCTTCTGCAGAACGCAGTATGGACCCTTCATTAAAAGGTATACCCATGGCTGTGGGGAGTCGGAGCAACCTTGAGATATTTAACAAAAAACGTACCTTTATCAGGCTTATGAATGACAATTCGGGTGCGTTTGTTACCCCTGTTTTTTACAGTGATCAGAAAAAAACCTTCAGTTCCTGTTTTGTAGATATGATCGAGGGCAAAAAAAAGATACGGGGCATCATCACCACGGCGAGTTATGAGGCGAGGGCATATGGTGTAAAAACCGCTATGCCTATAGCACAGGCTTTGAAGCTATGTCCTGTACTTAGAGTGATCCCTTCCAATTATCGGCTCTATCATAAGCTTTCTCATCAGATACATGAATTTATATCGTTGTATATTCCTCAAGTTGAACAGTACAGCATCGATGAGTTCTTTGGAGATGTCAGCGGTTGGATAAAAGATGAAGAGGTATATGCATTTGCCAAACATTTGCAGTCTATGCTTTTGAAAGAGTTTGATATCCCTGTTTCCATAGGTATTTCCAAAGCAAAATGGATAGCCAAACTGGCGACGGATTCTGCAAAACCTTACGGTATATATGAGGTCAAAAATATCGATGCGTATATAGAGAAGATACCTATCAAAGAGTTTCCCGGTATAGGAAGAGGTTTTCAAAGACGTCTTTTGGAGCACTATATCTATACGCTTGGCGATGTGAAGAGGCATAAAAAACTTTTTGAGTCCTGGAAAAAACCGGGCATGCAGCTTTATAGACGTGTAACGGGCACTGACAATGAAGGCATCAGTACAGTAGGAGTGAGAAAGTCCATAGGCATCAGCAGGACTTTTGATCCTATATATGATGCAGAGGAGATAAAACGGCGCATAATGATCCTGGCACGTCATATCATCTATATGGTCATGGCGATAGAGGTAAATCCTACAAGTTATTATTTGAAAGTAGGGTATGAGGGTGGTGTAAAGGCAAAAAAGACAATGAGAGTAGAGAGGGTGTTTTCTGAGACACTTTTCAAGTCCATACTTTCAAGCATGTATGATGAGATAGCACAGAGAAACAAAGGGGCTGTAAAACTTACACTGAGTGTGTCAAACTTCTCTTCTGTGCATATGAAAACACTCTCACTGATAGACTTCGATAGCGATGTAAGCAAAAAGCATTTGCATCAGAATATACATACCTTAAGAACACGTTTCGGACTGGATATCATTAAGACGGGAAATGAGTTGTAAAAGAGGATAAATGCAACTGTTTTAACTTCATAGAGATTTTATGTATACTGTTAATATGGATTTAGCAAAATTATTATCAAATATAAAAAAACTGCAAAATGTTGATGAGTCTATCGTAACAGGGCTGTATGATCTTGCTTTAGGATCATTGAAGGTACTTTTCCTGTTGATCATTCTAACTACTGTAGCTTTATATCCGGTTCTTGGTGTGAGTATCATATTTTGGACTTTGAGTTTGGTTCTTTTAACATCATACAGGCTTTATTTTATAAATATTTTTAAACGGAATCCTCAAAAATATTCCATGGGCGTATGGTATAGGAAGTTTATTTTAAATGCAGTTTTGACTTCGCTTATTTTTTCAACACTTGGTTTTATTTTTATCCATTATTTAGATCATTATTATCAACTCTATATCGTTGCAGTGCTTGTAGGATTGTCATTGGGATCTACGGTTTCATTGTCTCCGGATGCACGGCTTAGTATTGTCTATACGACTATTCTGCTGGTTCCGCTTACCTGTACGATGTTATTTCTAAAAGATACACCTTTAAATGTCATACTTTCCATTTCTTTGATCTTGTATTTTATTGCGCAAGTGACCAATATCTACAACATGTATAGACAAAAAAATGAATTTGATATCTTGCAGTCGGAACATATACTTTTAAACAGTTTGTTCAAAAATGCACCTCTTGGCATCTTTACCTATAGTCGGGATCTAAAATTATTGGAGTGTAATGAACAGTTAAATAATTTATTTGGTCATAAAAATAATGAGATCATCGGCATGGATCTCAATGAACTTCAAGACAGCCGAGTTATACAGATATTAAAAAATGCGATCAGTGAAGGTACGCAATCCTATGAAGGCCCATATACATCGTTACATGGAAAATCATTTTGGATAGATGCAAAAGTTTTTTCATTTGGGGATAAAAACAATAGTGTTCTGGGCGGCGTGGGTATGATAGAAGATAAAACAAAAGAACATGCCGCACTGAGAGAACTCGAATACATGGTCAAACATGATGTATTGACTGGTTTGTACAACCGCAGAGGTTTTAGGAACTATATAGAAGACCTGGTAAAACATGAAAAGCATCAAACCTATTTTTCGATACTGATTTATCTCGATCTAAATCAGTTCAAAAGCATTAACGACTCCTTGGGTCATGAAGTGGGAGATGATGTACTTCTTGCGGTCTCCAAACGTTTGGTCTACCTTTTAGGCAATGAGTGTATGGTCAGCAGACTGGGTGGAGATGAATTTATCATTATCATACCGCATGTTGCACAAGATGAAGCTATGGCAAATGAACAAGCCAAAGATTTTTCCAGAGAGATACAGGATCTTTTTATAGAACCATTCATCATCCAGGATATGCATTTACATATCAGGTCCAGTATCGGTATCGTTCTTATGGAGCCAGGCTATACCAATACCGATGAGATCATACGACATGCAGATCTTTCAATGTACCAGGCTAAAAATTCCGATAATCATGTTTCATATTATGATTCATCTTTGGATGAAAAACAAAAAGAGCTTTTCATGCTTCAACATGATCTTGGATATGCAGTGAAACGCGATCAGCTGGATCTCTTTTTTCAACCGATAGTAAGTATAAAGAAGGAAAAGATCTATTCTGCCGAGGCACTTATACGATGGGTGCATCCGGAAAAAGGATTGTTGTCACCTCATGAATTTATTCCACTGGCGGTTAAGGCGGGTCTATTATCCCAAGTCACTTGGTGGGTATTAGATAGAGTATGCAAGCATATTTCCAAATGGAAAAGAGAGGGACAATGGAAACTCAAATATGTCTCGATCAATGTCGATGCCAGACAATTTGTAGAAAACAATTTTGTTGAAGACTTTTTGAAAAAATTGGAAGAGTATGGATTGGAGACCAAAGATATCATGATAGAGATCACGGAACAATCACTTATCGATAATTTTGAAAATACACAGGATGTTATCAATGAATTGAGACGGAAGGGTATCAAGTGTGCCATTGATGATTTTGGTATTGGATACTCATCTTTATCCTATTTGAAAAAACTCTCTTTTAATACATTGAAAATAGATAAGGCATTTATAAATGATATTGTAGCCAAGCCAAAAGAACTTGAACTTATCTCGATGATACTGGATCTGGGCAGACTATTTGGTTATAACATAGTCATTGAAGGTATTGAAAACGAAGAACAGAAGAGCTTACTGCTTGAAATGGATGATAAACTAAGGTACCAAGGGTATTATTTCTCAAAACCGCTCCACGCAGAAGAGTTCACCGAAGAATTCTTGATTTGATTGCCTCGTGAGAGGCTATTAAAGAATTATTTAATCTATTATTCTATACAATGTAGCTGTTATAATACTTGAGACTTTTTAAATATTATTTGTTGTGCCAAACTTGTTGTGAAGCAAGGACGGAAAGCTATGGGTCTTAGACTTAAGATCGCCAGGTTGCCAAATACCAATACTGCTGTATTGTCTGTATACTTCTGTCTTTTTTCTACCTGTTTTCCCTCTAATAGTATTTAATTCAACTTTATTTTGTTGTGCCAAACTTGTTGTGAAGCAAGGACGGAAAGCTATGGGTCTTAATGTTTAAGATCGCCAGGCTGCCAAAATGAATGTAATTCTTTTGTGCAACACTCAATGACACTAAGGATTTTTATGAAAAAATTTCATACGCTGATAGGTATCATCCTATCATTTACTCTCATGACACTCATCTCTGGATGTGGAGGCGGTGGTGATACTACTACAACTGATGGTACTACTACGCCAAGTTATTCTTCCACTGGTACGCTATCACTCAGTATGACCGATGCTCCGCCAAAATTAGAAAAAGAAGTAACAGAGGTCAATATCGCTGTTATCGGTATTGAATACAATTATGAGGGAAATTGGACGGCTGCGGAAGATTTTGTCCCTCAGACATTCAACCTTCTTGATCTGCAAAATGGTACATCGCTTCACTTGGGAGACTTGATACTTCCTGCAGGACGTTATTCGGAGATCCGCTTTATATTAGCTGCTCCTACAAAAGAATCAGAAGTCAAATCCAACCCGGATTGTAATATCACATTTGCAGATGGTACTTCTGTACCATTGTTCGTTCCTAGCGGGGCAGAAAGCGGTTATAAAGGCAAAGGTGAATTTGAGATCACGGCTGATGCGAAAATTGCAGTG
>DATCTA010000234.1:0-3625 GCA_036568165.1 Sulfurovum sp. | reverse complement strand
CACCTCAAAATGGATACATATCAGGACAGTATCGGTAAAGTAATGGGTCGTGATGTAGAACTGCCTGTTTTACATATGCCGCAAATGGTAGCGCTTGCACTTGGCTGTACAGAAAAAGAGATCGGATTGAACTTCCACGTTCAAAAAGCAAAGCACCTTTATACTGCATAAAATACTTTATTTCGTTCCAAATCATTTATTTGGAGCGAAATATACTCTCTCATAAATAATTCACTATAAAAAAATCACTTATACAAAACGTGTTATAATCAATTGTTAAACTGTGTACTTTTATATTTAACACATATTTAACATTATAGTTATAATATACATAATTAAAACAAATAGGAGAAGGTATGAAAAAGATAGTATTACTGTTTGCAGCGTTGGTAATGGTAAGTTCAAATGGTTTTTCTGAAGAAATGCAACAAGGAATGAATGCTGCTCCCGGGAAAAAAATGCCTGCAAGCTATCAGGCTGTTTCTCCAGATAAGGCAGTGATCCTTCAAGAAGGTGAAAGTAAAATGTTCTGTCCTAAATGCGGAATGACACTTCCGATGTACTATAGAACGAACCATGCTGCACATGTTGATGGAAAGCCTACACAGTTCTGTTCTATCCACTGTTTGGCTGAAGCTATGGCTGAAGGGACTAAAGTAACAAACGTTAAAGTGGTTGATAACACTACTTTGAAATTTATAAATGTGATCAAGTCTTGGTATGTTGTCGGTAGCTCAAAACCTGGTACGATGAGCATGACAAGCAAATATGCATTTGGGAAAAAATCCGATGCAGAAAATTTCGCTAAAGAATTCGGTGGAGAAGTCATGACATACTATGATGTATTGGATTTAGTGAAAGGTACACTTGCCCAAGAGAGTGATATGATCAAGAAAAGACAGGCAATGGTCGCACATAAGGGTGAAATGATGTACAACAATATGTGTAGACCAATTGATGTCAATTTTACTAGTACTGCCGAAGCAAAAACATATTTGATGAATGAAAAACCTTGTGGTGAGATCGAAGGAAAAGAACTACAGGCTATCGGTATCTATCTAAACTTACGGAACAAATAAGGCTACTGGTGATACGTTATTTACTACTCGTTTTTTTACTGTGTGGATCAGCATACGCGGAAGGGATCTCCCCTTCCAAATATGCCAGACTGGTTCAAAAAGGTGAGAAGATAGCACTAAAACTTTGTGATGAGAACGAACTTTCAAAAATTCAAAGTAAAGACCTCAAAGAGATACTTCTGGATATTGAACGTATCAACCCCTGCTCTACGCTTAATACGCGCAACAAAGAAGCCCTAGCTTATTTCATTATGGCAGGTGGATCAAAAAAACATAAAGCTCTAAAAGGACAGATAGAAGTTCCCAATAAGGCTAAGTGTCCTGTATGCGGCATGTTTGTTGCAAAATATCCTAAGTGGGCCGCATTTATCGAAGCAGATTCGAAGCACTATTATTTTGACGGGGTCAAAGATATGATGAAATTTTATATCTTTGATGTAGATTTTCCTTTTGACAGGAACAAGATCACACAGATAAAGGTAACAGATTTTTATACTATTGAGGCTATAGATGCGAAAAAGGCATTTTACGTCATTGGTTCAGATATGTATGGGCCAATGGGAAATGAGCTTATACCATTTTCGACCCAGGATGCAGCAGAGAACTTTATGAGAGATCATAGGGGAAAGAAGATCATTCTATTTCATGAGATAACTCCCCATCTTGTTATGGGACTTGACGGCATAGAATATAGAGAATAACCACAGGAACAGTATTGATAAAACCTTTTCTTTCTTTGATCGTACTATTGATAGTGATGGTAACTTCGATGGTATTTCATTATATTCAGTTCCCTTTTGAAAATTCAACTAAATCATTACAGTACATGACCAAACTTACAGATATGGCACCTCTTTCTTTGAGCGTTGCCTATGATGAATCGATCTATAATAGAACCTATCCCGAAATGCAGGGACTGGGAAGAATGGGCTTCATTTATGAACAGTAATGCTTTTTGGTACTTTCTTACTCTACAGTTCTTTAAAGAACGCAGTAGACATCTTAGTGTCATTATCATATCGGTTCTGATCCTGTTTTTACTCTCCTCTGTTCTCTTTATCTCCTCTTCGATACGATTTTCATTGGAAGAGACATTGAAGGTACAGCCGGATTTTGCAATAAACCGATCTCAAGGCGCAATGGCAGTTCCTACACCACTGAACTGGATCGATGAACTGGCAGACATATATGGCATAAGTGAAGTGACTCCAAGAGTCTATGGACGTTATTTCTTTGAAGCAAAAGGACGATTCTTTCTGATCGTCGGTGTAGATTTCTTTGAAGAACAGGCTCATAGAGATCTACAGAAACTTATGGCTGATACAGATATAAAATCTTTTCTAGATGGTGACAAAATGCTTGTAGGTGAAGGGGTAAAGGCATATCTAGATGCACATTTTTATAAAGACTCCTATAATTTTCTTACTCCAAAGGGGAACTTCAAAGGTGTAGAGATCTTTAAAAGCTTATCCTCACAGAGTGCACTGATCACTAATGATATGATGCTTATGCCTATTGATCTGGCACGTGAGATACTTGGTTATAGAGATGATGAAGTCACGGATATCATTTTTAATGTACCAAATGAAGATGAATGGCATATGATATCAGACAAGGTTGCTGCCCTGCACTATGATCTACAAGTGGTTAATAAGCGTGATGTTCAGAAGTCCTATGAGAATCTATATAACTACAAGGGAGGTTTTTTCCTTATACTCTTTATAGTTGTACTGGCTACATTTGCACTCATACTCTACCAGCGTTATAGTATGGTGTATTCTTCAGAACGCAGATATATTGGGATATTGAGAGCATTGGGATGGAGCATTAATGATGTTTTGAAGCTCAAGTTCATGGAAACACTTCTCGTGGTGCTACTATCGTATGTGATCGGATTGTTTAGTGCCTATATGTATGTGTTCGCCTTAGGTGCTCCTTTGTTTAAAGAGATCTTTTTGGGAGGCCAGAATCTCTCAAACACTGTCTCTTTTATACCTATACTGAATTTTTCAGTTTTGACTTCCATCTTTCTTCTTTATGCACTGCCTTTCATGGCAGCAGTCTTGATACCAGTCTGGAGAGTTGCCGTTACCGATCCGAAAGAGGCTATGTTATGATCGATACAACAGTTATACATGTAGAAAACCTCTACAGGACTTTCCATCACGGAAATAATGAAGTGCCTGTACTAAAAGACATCAATCTGACTATACATCAGGGGGAGTGTGTCATACTTAAAGGTGTGAGTGGAAGCGGTAAAACAACACTCCTGTCAGTTATCGCAGGGTTGGACAAGCCCAGTGCGGGCAAAGTACTGATAGAAGGTGAGCCCATCAGTAAACTTCCTGATCTGTTTGCTTCCGAGCTTCGTGCCAAAAAGATCGGGATGATCTTTCAGCACTTTAACCTTTTTGAACATCTTAGTGTCAGAGAGAATGTTGCCCTGCCCCTTATACCTTCAGGTTTAAAAATGAAAGAGATCAATCAGAAGGTTGATAAAGCAATGGAACTTGCAAACATAGTACATAAACAGGACAACATAGCAA
>DATCTA010000233.1:0-9090 GCA_036568165.1 Sulfurovum sp. | reverse complement strand
GTCTCAAGGATCTCACCGATAAGCATCACATGCTCTAGGCTTGCCATGACAGAGACTGGAAGTTTCAGATCAGGCAAAGGGGCATGAAAGGTAGAAGTTATGGTATGCAGCGTATTCTCATCCAGTGCGCCGACATAACCTTTTTCCTCATAACCGTAACGTCCTGCACGCCCGGCGATCTGAAGTACTTCCTCAGCAAGAAGTTCACGTCTTCTTAAACCGTCAAATTTATTGTCTTTGGAGAAGAGCAGGGTTTTGATAGGCAGGTTAAGTCCCATGGCTATGGCATCTGTCGCAACGAGTATCTGACTTTCACCCTCCCTGAAACGTCTGGCCTCTTCACGTCTGACCTCTGGTGAGAGGTTGCCGTATACGACTGAGACGGAGTATTTTTCGCTCAGCTGCTGCTTCAAAGAAAGCACATCACGTCTTGAAAAAGCCACTACAGCCGTTTGAGGCTCTATACGCTTCATGGATGTTGGCTTGGAGAGCATGGCCAGTTCATTTTTACGTTCAAAGTGGATGACCTCCAGCTCTTCTTCAAGATACTCACAGAGTTCCGTTACTGCTTTAAGGGCATTGCTTGAACCGGTAAGAATGACTTTTTTGGCAGGTGCACCGATCAGTGCGTTCGCCCATGCCCAGCCTCTGTCACGGTCCGCGATCATTTGTATCTCATCTATGACACAGACATCGACATCTACAGTGGCATTCATCATCTCAATAGTAGAAGAGATATGCGTGGACTCTTCATCTATGATCTCTTCTTCTCCTGTTATCAGTGAGGCGTGTATGCCATCTTTTTTCAGGTTTTCATACCCTTCAAGTGCAAGCAGACGAAGAGGACCGAGATAATACCCTGTAGGGGCCTCTTTTAATATTTTGAGTGCCTGATAGGTTTTCCCAGAGTTTGTAGGTCCGACATGAAAGATGATCTTTCGCTTTAGCTCGCGTGCAAGAGGAAAAAGGTTCTTAAAGTCACGGATCGTTTTAGCAAGCAGCTCTTCACGTTTTTGCCTTTCCAGCAGTGGTTTGATGTATTCACCAAAATGAAAGAGTATACGTCTTTTACTCTTCTCCTTGACCTTCAGGACACCAGAGGAACGTACCTGGGGCTCTATAAAACGAACGATGAATTCATGCAGTTTTTCTTCATCTATATCCAGTTTTTCACTCTCTGCTTCCATCTCTTCAAGAACGTCATTAACAGCCAGTTTAAAGTGTGCAAGCAGATCATCATTGACCCTGTTTATATCTTCTTTTACAGGCGGTTCTTCACCTCTCCATATGAGGTTGTATATAAAAGATTTTTCGTAGGAAACAGAAGTAAGATAGAAGAGGGTAGTACCAAACAGTTCATGATGTTTCTCTTTTTCAATGATGATATGATCCGTACTTTCAAATACATCATACTTATCACTGATCTGCAACAATATCTTTTCAATGGTTTCAAATGCCACAGGTGCATGATAGAGTAATGATTCAGGCGGCATACTTCTAAGTGCACTATAAACCTCCTGCTCTGATAAGTAGAAATGTTTAGATCTGTTTATATGTTCAAGGAACTCCTTTATCTCTTCTGTTTTGTGTTTTATCGACTCTTCTTTGAGTGCTTGAAGTTTAGCGGTGATCTCTTCTTCATTTAGATTCAGAAGTTCATCCATGTTAAGAGTAGGGGTTGTACATAAAAGCAGTTTATTGAAATCGAAATTCTCGAGTGTAAAACTAAAACTATGGTAAAACTCCATTTCATTAAGCGAATTAAAAACAACTTCTAAAGATCTTTCCAGTGTATGCAGTTTTGTCTTCATGCGCAAGTATGCAAGTTTATTGAGGACCTTCTCTTCAGTGATCTTGGCAGTTTTGACATCTATGAATGCTTCAAGAAGCAAATTCTCTTCATGTTTTGTACGTGGTGTATCACCCAATAAATGCAGGATGTTTTCAACTTTATACAAAGGTCGTTTTGTCTCTCCAGCATGAGGAATCGACTTATAACGCTGTGTAAGATAAGAGACGATCTTCTCTCTGGACTCGGCTTCACCTTCGCTCCATATGCGTCTGAGCGCACGTATCATCTCGTCTTTTGTATTGGAAGGAAGAGTGATCTCAAGCAGCATGACAAGTTCTATCAGTTTGTCTTCATCAAGTGTAGCGACACCTTCATCGAAGGGAAGTCCGTTAAAATAGTTTCGTATTTTGTTGTTCAGTTTTATAAAATATTTTTTCTTTTTCTTTGCCATAGTCTCTTTTTAACATTCCTGTATGCTAATGTTTAACTAAGTATAGCATGAAAAAGGAATTCTTGTTCCTAATCTATGGTTAAAATATCAACCAATTCAACACCTTCGCACTCTTTTTTGATGCGTTTATGTTTGCGTGCATCCTCTTCTGCGAGTTCCAGCAAGTCTGCAAAGTCATTTTTATCTACTATGACCTCGAAGATCTCTTTTTGCGTTTTTAAATAAACCTCTGTTTCATCTTTATATGAGAGAACGAGGTTTCTTAATCCTTTGGCAAATTCACTTTTGATAGCCTTTTCTATCTTCTCATTGGCAAGTATTTCCGATAGGCTCAGTTCTTTGTTTACATCATTTTTACACATCACCGTGTAACTTACTTTGATCATACCTTCCACCTTGGCTCCTTTAATTGTATTCCAAATGGTAATATTTTTTTAGAAACTGTATGAAAAATATGTCAAATTGTCATCTTATGCTGATCAAACACAAGTAAGATTATTTGGATTTTGTTGCGTAATCCATGATCCTGGAGACAAGTATCATGCCTTCAATAGTCATATCTTCTTCCATTTCAAGTCTTGAAGGGAAAATACCATTAAGTGCGTCAAGCACATATTTGGCATCCTTTTTTGGAAGCTTTTTTAATGCAGCTTTTATGTTTAGTGTTCTGTACATTCTGTCACGTTTTTCTTTGGAGATCTCAAAACGTACTTTTTTTGTCTGAACCTCATCTACGATATGACAAGTACCATAGTACTGGCTTGCCAGAAGTTTCCCTCCTGCAAGGATGTTTCTGCTGTGAACGGCTGACTGGTCTTTGTCGTATGGGGCTACATTGGTGATGGTTGTTGTAGTGATATTGCCAAGTTTGGTCACTTTTATAAAAGAGAGACCGTCTTCACCCTTGATGATGTTTCCTGTGGATCTACCTGTCGTTCCTTTCAAAATATAGGTGCCGTTATCATCGTTGGAGACTATGGTAAATCTTACTACCGGATCACTTTTAAATGCACCTTTTTGTGTAGCATAGGTAGGGAACTCACAAGCATAGGTGGTCTGTCTCTTTTCTACGGCAAAACCAAAGACACTCAAAAAAACAACCAGTAATAAATTTTTCATATGCTACCTCCAAAGCCTCAACATTATTTCATTTTCTTGTATTCTACCATAATAGCCATATATCTGAAACTGATAAAGTTAAGTATAAATAATAATCACCTATTAAGGTGATTGATTTTAAATTATTCTTCTATTATAATTTAATTAAAATCAATCAAAAGAAGGAGAATACAATGAAGCAGTTATTGTGGGCAAGTCTATTTGCTTTATTTCTAGGTGCTTGTGGTGGAGGCGGAGGAGGAAGTACTTATACTCCTCCGTCTCTTATAAAAATTGATGAGCAAAATGCTGATGCAGCTGTGGTAACAAGTCTTGAGTCTATGGGTATTAGGGGAATCGGAGATATTATTCTTCCTACAGGCGCTTCATATAGTAGTGCAAAAAACATACCTATGGTTGCTAAGTTTGCTAAAACAGTTACTACTTCTTCACCATCATATGTAGTTGAAAGTATTGATCCTGTATGTCCATTTGGTGGATCCTATACAGTTTCAAGCGATGGGTCTACAGTCGTATTTTATGAGTGTGGTGTAGAGGAAAATGTCACGATAGATGGAACAATAAAAGCAATAAATGATACTACACTTGAATTCATAGATCTAACTGTAATTGATCTAAATGATGATATTACAACTTATTTTAGTTCTGCTACTATTAGTGCACCTTCTGAAACGGAGTTTAGTGCAACTATTTCTGGATACGCAACAGATGGTATGAATAGAGTTGACTATGAAAGATATACTGTAACAGCTAGCAATATTACAGAATTAGGTGCTATCTATACGTTTAACGGGTATATAAAAACAGATTGTTTAGGTGGATGGATTCAAATTAAAACAATCCAAGCGATACCAATACCTAACAGTGATGAATGTCCAACTCAAGGTGAAATATCAGTCATTGGAGAAAGCTCAGAAGTTAATGTCAAAATTAATGAAAATGAGAGTATAACAATTACTCTTAATGGAGAGCCACATAAAGTATATGAGACTTGTAATGATATTCCATCATTAGATGATGTATGTCCATTACAACCATTATAATTCAAAGAGAGGAGAGTAGCAATACTCTCCTTCACTTTATAACCTTCTGTGCAACAAATAACAATTAATCCTTCATACTTACTTCATACATCTTTTTTATAATAGCAGTGTAATAAGAAATAATAAAAAGGATTTCTATCATGAGTATAAAACTTGAAGCAGTTACATTGTTGACAGAAGGGCAGAAGGATATGCTTTTTTTCATATATCAACGTGAAAAGGTAGCCAGAGATGTGTATGATACTTTGAGTAAGATCTATAAAGATGAAAATACTTTTGCTTTAATGAAGTTTGCAGAACAACGCCACCTCAATTGTACAAGAGAGCTATGTGATCTTTATGGTGTTGAAACATCCATGATCAATGAAGATAGTGTTGGTGTATTTGAATCACCAGTACTTCAGACACTTTATGATGAGTGTGCTGTGAAAGGTAGCCACTCTCTTATGGATGCATTTGAAGTTGGTGAATTTCTGGAAAGTACAGATATAGAGGACCTTGAGCAGGCATCAGTAGGTATGCCAAGTGATGTAGTCGATGTCTATAACAGACTTAAACAAAGGAACATAAGTTATTTAGGTGTTTTCAAAACAGCTATTTCAAAAGCTGCCTAGTTCTTAAAATTTACATTCATCGCGGTTCAGTATACAGACATAACCATCCGTTTCATTTTCGATCTGGATGGTCGTGTGGACGATGTTGAAATGGTGATGAAGATGTTCTTGTATCTCCTGTAAAAAACAATTGTCAATGAATTCATTACTGGTAACAAGATGTACCGTCAGGGCCGTTTCTGTTGTACTGAGAGCCCAGACATGCAGGTCATGCAGATTGGATATATTTTCCAGATCTAAAAGATAGTTCTTGATCTCTGTAACATCGATGCCATGTGGTACTGCATCGATAGAAAGATCTATAGAATCTCTGAGCAGGTTCCATGTACTCAAGAGTATGACCAGTACAATGAGAAGACTGATAGCAGGATCAAGCCAGATCCAATCTGTCAGCATGATAGCAATACCCGCTATTACAACGCCCAAAGAAATGGCAGCATCAGCGGCCATGTGCAAGTAAGCTGCCCTGATATTCAGATCGTGTTTTTGACCTTTGGCAAACAGCAGCGCTGTAGCAGTGTTGATGACCACTCCAATCGCAGCAACGATAATGATGACACTTCCATTTACGGCTTGCGGAGATGAGAGCCGTTCTATTGATTCCCAGGCGATACCGCCCAAGGCTACAAATAACAAAACGGAAGAGAGCAGTGAAGCCATGATCGTCACTTTACGCAATCCATAGGTTCTTTGATGTGTAGGTTGTTTTGTCGCCAGATAGCTTGCTCCCCATGCAAGTATCAAGCTCATGACATCACTCAGATTGTGACCGGCATCTGCTATAAGCGCTAAAGAATCAGCATACAGTCCATAACCGACCTCTATGATCACAAAGATGACATTGAGTGCGATACCAATGCCAAATGAACGGTTATAGTTGTGTATCACATGATGATGGTGATGGTCGTGATGATGGCTGTGTGACATGGAATCTTACTATTGGAAATATTTAAACATTGATTCACGCCCAAATTTCTGAGCGATCATTCCGGCTGTGCCGCCTCTTTCATTGGCGATAGTCACATCAGCACCTTTTTCTATGAGAAATGCACAAAGCTCCGGCATATCATCCATCACTGCTTCCATAAGGGGAGTCCATCCGACACCATCTGTTTTATTGATGTCTGCACCTTGCTCTAGAAGATATGCCACCATATCTCTTCTGTCACGTCTGATGGCAATATGTAGTGGAGTCCATCCGTATCTGTTCTGAAGATTCACATCAGTACCATTTTCAAACTCTTTTTTGAATGCCTCAAGATCGTTGTCATAAACAATCTTTTCAAGTTTCTCAAATTGTTCATCGGCCATGGTTCACTCCTTTATGTCTGAAAGTTTTATATTGTATCAAATAAACACGCAATTGTATATAAGGATGCAAACAGGCATGATGAAATTACGATATAATTCGTTTTATATAAAGCGTACTTCGGTCGACGACTTCAATCCAAGATTGTTAATAAAAATAGCCTGGACCGACATATACAAGATGCTGGGCTCGGTCAATAAAGGTTAAAACACTATATGCCATTTACAAATTTAGGATTATCTGAACCTCTCTTAAAAGCCATTAAAGAGCAGGGCTATGATACGCCGACACCGATTCAATTGCAAGCTATTCCGGTTGTACTGGAAGGCAAAGATCTTTTGGCTGCTGCCCAAACAGGTACAGGTAAAACGGCAGGGTTTATACTTCCATTACTGCAAAGACTCTCAAAGTCAACACCAACTATGCTCAAGAAGCAGATACGTGTCCTGGTCCTTGTACCTACACGTGAGCTTGCAGCACAAGTAGAGCAGAGTATAAAGAACTATGGCAAGTATATGCCATACAGATCGTGCGTTATTTTTGGCGGTGTCGGGATCAATCCACAATTGGCAGCATTACGGAAGGGAGTAGAGATCGTTGTCGCTACTCCTGGAAGACTTCTTGATATTGCTGATCAAAAGGGCATTGACTTTTCTGCTCTCGAGGCTCTTGTATTGGATGAGGCTGATCGTATGCTTGATATGGGGTTCATCCATGATATGAAAAAGCTTATGGCACTCATGCCTCAACATAAACAGACACTGCTTTTTTCCGCAACATTCACTCCGGAGATCAAAACACTTGCATCAGGGCTTCTGAAAACCCCTGTTCAAGTAGAAGCGGGACCTCAGAACAAAACTGCAGATCAGATAACACAGGTTGTGCATTTTGTAGATGAAAGACGAAAAAGAGAACTGCTTTCTCAACTTATAAAGATCAAGGATTGGCATCAGGTCTTGGTTTTTACTCGCACTAAACATGGTGCAAATAAACTAACTGAAGAGTTGAAAGCATCCGGGATCTCAGCGGCAGCCATACACGGAAACAAAAGCCAAGGTGCTAGAACGAAGGCCTTAGCCTCATTCAAAGCAAAAGAAATTCGTGTACTGGTCGCGACAGATATCGCTGCAAGGGGATTAGACATAGATCAGCTTCCCTATGTAGTCAACTATGAACTTCCAAACATACCTGAGGATTATGTACATCGTATAGGCAGAACCGGACGTGCAGGGCAGAGTGGAATGGCCGTATCACTGGTATGCATAGATGAACATAAATTGCTTGAGCAGATCGAAAAATTCATCAAATATGAGATCGAAAAAGTAGACATTCCGGCATTCAGACCAGACCCGAGTATTCAGCCAGAACCGATCGAAAATGGCAGAGGTAAAAAGAACACAAGAAATAGTTCTCGTGGCAGTACTTTTCATAAATACAATAAAGAGAGCCGTGAAGGTGACAGAAATAACAAAAGAAATAAAAACTATAATAGAACAAATAAAAAGGAAAAAAGATGAAAAAAATATTTAAACTAACAGATCCAAAAAAACATGAAGATCGTGTACTTGAAGGTATAAAACATGAGATCAGGAAGTATGTAAAGCGTGAGAAAAACAAGAAATTACCGGATAGTAAATTTACCTATTGGGGCTTTGATTGTAAAATAGGTACAACTCCAGATAGTGCGAAAACTGTTGATCTTGAAGCACTAATAAAAGAACTTGATACGATCAAGGCATCCGGTGTTACAGAGTGTTATGTGGAAATACTGGCAAAAGTCGTAGAGAAACCGCTCAAAGAATCGGCTGATAAAGAAACTTTATCAGAATAAGATATTATACTATTTTATATAATTTCAATAAGGATCATGATATGAAAAAAACAAGTATATTGGTTGTATTCGTTGCTTTGGGTATGATGATGTCAGGGTGTTCGAAAACCTGGAACGGTGTAAAGCAGGATTCAAGCGATGCCTGGAATGCATCTAAAAAGGCAGTGCACGAGGCAACTGCCTAAGTTAAATAGTTAAACTACGATCCTCCTGCTTAAGGAGTGTACGTAGCTGTATCTGTTGAGATATCTTCAAAATGGATAGCGGCATTATCATCAAGCACTTTCATCAGTGCAACCTCAGTTAAGTTGATATCTTTGTATAGGTCTTGCATAAATCCATATGAGACAGTTTGATACTTTAATGTCACAGATATTGTATATGCTGCATCTTCTAGGTCAGATATTTCATACTTGACAGTGTCGCTTCCATCTATAAAGTCATCATCTTCAACTGCTTCTCCATAAACTTGAGCTGTAGCTGGGGCATCACTTTTAAAGCCTTTTGGCAAGATACGATTATCTTTTGCATACCTTGCAGCATTTAAAAATGTATATGTCTGATTACCGTCAGTATCTAACATAATGGCTTCGTATACTTGAACTTCTGATTCACTACTGATCTCTTCATAATGTTTTTCATAGCTATTATTGTCATCTACACCGATGATCTGTCCATTACTGTTCATCGTACCTGATTCAAACACAGTTTGGTCACTTGCATTGGTAACCTTGACATGTAGCCATGCACGACGAATAGGTATACTGGTCGGAAACTTATGCCCACTGTGATTTGATACTTTAACTGAAAACTTCAATGTATCTTCTTCAAAGTTTGGAGTGATTATACTAACATCAGCTGCTGCTTTTATGAAATCCCCATTACCTGTTAAAAAGTCTCTGGTTTCTGCAATACTTTTTTCAAATCTTTC
>DATCTA010000232.1:0-13743 GCA_036568165.1 Sulfurovum sp. | reverse complement strand
AGTGAAGAGTATCCCACACCAAAGTCATCTATTGCAAACCTTACACCTTTTCTCTGTAGATGAGAGATGACCTCTTTCGTATTTTTAAAATTCTCTACTAACGTTTGTTCAGTGATCTCAAGGGTGATCTCAGAACAGTTAACATCATAATGTCTCAACAATTCTAGATATCGTTCTGAAAAGTTATTTTCCAGTAATTGCAGTACATTGATATTGATCGAGAGATATTCAAGATTCCATCGATTTTGTTTTTTCCATGCATTGATCTGTATACAAATCTGTTCTATGATCCACCATGTTACCTCCCATAGTAAACCGCCCTTCAATAAAAGAGGAAGGAATTTATCCGGCATGAGTATTCCATTTGAAGGATGTTTCCAACGTAACAGTGTTTCTGCAGCGATAACGCTATTATCAACGATCGATACGATCGGTTGAAGGTAAAGCTGGAACTGGTTTTTTTTCAATGCATGATGCAGATCGGACTGAAGCATAAATTGTGCTTTTTGAGCTTCATCGAGTTTAGGATCGTAGCTCGATGTCGTTTCCCCTGAACCCTTAGCCTGATACATAGCTATATCTGCTTTACGTATGAGCTCTTGGACATCTTTAAATTTTGGTTCTACAATAACCATTCCCATACTTGCAGTTAATCTATGGCTGGAACTATTGATGACAAACGGTGCTTCAAATATCTCAAGGATTCTTTGTGCAAAGTGATCCATTCTTTCTTTCATGACATCGAGGTTCGTGGAGATGAACGGTATCATGATAATGAACTCATCACCCCCAAGCCTGCAGATCTCACACGAAAACGTTAAAGACCGGCTAAGACGTCTTGAGATATCTATAAGTAAAATATCTCCGGTACCATGTCCAAGAGAGTCGTTAATATGTTTGAAATCATTGAGATCCAGATAATAAAGTAAAGAGTAGTATGTACGATATCTGGTATCACTGGTAATGCTTTTCATATATTCTTCAAATCCGCGTCTGTTGAGCAATGTGGTCAGTGCATCCTGCGCGGCAATAAGCTCTAGCTGTTTATTTGATATGTACTCTTGCGTTTTGTCATCTACCAATCCGATCAGTCCAATACTTTGATTGTCGCTGTCAGTGAAAGGAAAATATCTTATCTCCAGCATCAATTGTTCACCGTTTGAAAGTACAAATGAATCTTTTGTAACCAGAGGATTGCCCCTGAGTACTCTTTTGAGTTCTCCAGAAGTAGTGTTTGCAAATATTTTATATGCTTTCAGCCCAATGATCTTCTCCTGAGGAAGTTTGAAAAGTTCACTGAGCTCTTCATTACAGTTAATGATGTTGCACTCTGGGTCACAAGAGAAGATACCAATAGGTGCTTCTTCGAAAAAACTATGCAGAAGTTCTTGTTTTTCCTGAAGCAATCCTTGCATTTCAGTGATGATCTTCTCTTTGGAATCAAGTGTTTTCTTCTGTCTGTAAGAGTGTAGGATTATATTTGCCTGTGCAAAGAAATAGATCAGCAATAAAAATGCAAGGATAATGGTTTCGACCTTTGTAAGAAGAAGCATTGTCATAAAGAGAGGGACATAGAGTATTAGAAGAAAACCTATGGCAGTACGATAATCATAAGAGAGGGTATTTGCCTCTGCACTGCTCATACCGAGTATGATGACAAATACAAGCATCTGATAATAGTCACTGAGCATCGGTATGATAAAAAGTATCAAGAGGGCATACATCAGTGCAGTCAGCCAGGCACGAATGACAAACCTTTTATGCCATCTTTCCTGCGTGTATCTCTTTGGATGCCTTTTATAGTCATAGGCATCATGCAGTCTCCACATGGTAAAAATAACAATGATACCATACCAGACGAAAGCACTGTTGCCTATATACGGTGTCAGCAGATAGAGAAATATCGTTTCAAGGAGTATAAGACTGATGAGGGATTTTCTTGCAAAGTTATAGACATTGTCGAGAGTATTTTCGCTCACAACCCTATGGTCTTTTAATTGAAACAGTTCTTTGAAAAAATTCATAGAAAATCTATCCCTGTCCTTTTTAAGATGAATTTATCATAAATGATCGAGATTATCTTCAAACAAATATCATGTTATTTAATATGATATCTACTGTAATCTATGTTTTTGCTGTATATAAGATAAATTTTTAAATATAATTTACTTTAACTAAAAATTCTAGCAACTGGTGTGTTAGCACAGTGTTAAGGCTCATTGGATCAGGAGTATCTCTCTCAGTAGAACATAGCAGACATGTAACCGACTACAGAGCTGGTATCATTGCTTACATCGGCAGAAGTACGATAGTCTAACAACTTTGAAGAGAGTTTAAGGTGTCTGGCAGCCAGTATCATGGCCTTGATACCCGTAAAACCGCATGCTTTACATTCTGAAAGTTCATTTACATCAAGGTTTTGAACGGCTTTTAAACAGTTTTTATCCAATATATTTGCCTCTTTGAGGTCATGAAAATGACTCAGGTCAGAACTGATGATGAGACTGTTGTCTTTATTGTGCAAAAGAGCACTGATGATAGCTGCCAATGTAGCCGGCTGTATCTCTCCATAGATCAACTCTATCACTTTTGTTTTGGGAAAGTAGTGCTGAATGAAAGGAAACTGTACTTCCGTGGCGTGTTCCTGTTCATGTGCTTTTGGTTCAAAACCTATATTGAACTTTTTGGCCAGGGCGAAAAGATAAGGGCTGTCTATATCGAGTGTTCCACAGGGTGTTTCATACTGCTCATAATAGCTTCCCGATATCCCTTTGAAAGCATGGTGGTGGCTAGGACCTATGACGATAAGACGTTTTGCTTTTGCATGTTTTAGAAACCTGTAGGCAAAGTTGGCTGTAAATCCGCTGTAGATATATCCCGCATGCGGTACTATAATGGCTCTTGGTATGATAGTTCTGATTTTATCAGGGATGTTCAGAGCATCATATTTTCGGTTGAATTCCCTAAAATATGTCCGTACCTTCCCGCAATCTTCAGGGTAGAAGCTGCCTTTGACAGCAGCTTTGCGAATGGCACCGCTCATTACTCTTCTTTATATTTTTTCACTCTGTAAGTAGAGATCTCAGGATGCTGTGAGAGGCAGTTGCTACTCAAGTTGGCTTTCATGCATAAGCTGGAGAAAAAATCTTCAAACTTAGGCAGCTGTTCCCAGACCTGAGGCAGATAGGTTGCCTGTCTGCCATCAAGTTTAAGTACGATCCCATCTTCAAAAGGAACAACCTTTCTTTTGAGATCATTGATGTCATCATACTGCAGTGGCTGCGGTTCTGAAAGAATGGAAACCTCTATGCTGATCTGACCTAGCTCTTCAGTACTGAGAGGCTGAAATCTTGGATCACGAAGGGCTGCCGCCTGTGCGTTCATGATAATGTCTTTATACAGCGGACGATAGGCCTGAAGAGAGCCTATGCATCCTCGAAGCTGTTCATTAGGCTCTTTATTGATGGTGACAAAAGCGGCACCATTTTCTTCAAGTACAGGGTAGGCCTTTAAAGCATTTTCAAGGTCAAAATCTTCAGGCTGATTCAATGCTACCAATATGGCAGCTTTGGCCAAGGCTATGACTATATCATTCATCTGCACTCCTTAATATTCTTATTTTAACATAAATTTGTATTTAAACAATATTTCGATATTAATTAATGATTTTTTCAAGTGAGCAAAGATACAATACAAAGTAAATTAAACACTAAAAAATGAGGAATATAATTGAGATATTTATTTGTAGTCGCCGTATCAATAACCCTGTTCTCCATGAACCTTTTCGGGGTGGATGCTACGCTCAAAATAGAAAAAGATGTTGAACAGAGAACACGTATAGCTCTCGTTGACGGTTCAACGGATCAGAACAGAAAAGTTTTTGATATTTTTCTGTCGGACCTTAAGATATCAGGACACTTTTTGCCTGACAGTACACATCATATAGGAGATGTATCTTCAAACATGATCTTGCCTAATCTCAAAGGTCAGGAGTATGTTTTAAAATATGTCATGGATCAGCAATCGGGCAGTAAACTTTTTGTTCGTCTTTTAAAAGCGTCAGATGGTACACAGCTTTTCAAAAAAAGCTATGCTATACCTACAAGAGAAAAGATGCCGTTTTTGATCCATAAAGCAGTAAGTGATATTAACAATGCGCTAAGTTATCCAAGTATTGCCTGGATAAACCGCTATGTCGCATATGCAGTCTATACGACTCCTGGACGCAGTGAGATACGTTTGGCTGATTATACTTTCAACTATAAAAAGACGATCATCAAAGGCGGATTGAACCTATTCCCAAAATGGGCCGATTCAGCGCAGAGAAGTTTATACTATACCTCATACAAAGGTACACTGCCGACACTCTATAAGCTTAATATCTATTCGGGTGAAAAATCAAGCATTGCGAGTTCAGAGGGAATGATGGTATGTTCGGATGTAAGCAAGGACGGATCAAAACTTCTATTGACCATGGCACCTGAAGGACATGCTGATGTCTATGAACTAAATCTTGCTTCAAATTCGAAAAAAAGAGTAACCGACTTCAAAGGGATCGATGTAAGTGGCCGATATGTTGATGATGAGAACAGTATTGTGTTCATTTCAAACAGGTTGGGATATGCGAATGTATTTAAAAAGTCTATTTACAGTCCGGCAGCTTCTCAGGTTGTCTATCACGGTCGGAACAATAACGCCTGTGATGCATATGGCGATAAGATAGTGTATTCGAGCAGAGAGAGCAGCCGTGCATTCGGAGACAACACATTCAATCTTTATCTTACTTCCTCGGGAAGTTCAGATACAAGACCGATAACAACGACAGGTTCAAACCAGTTTCCTCGTTTTTCCTCAGACGGTTCGGTGATTCTCTTTTTAAAACAAAGAGGTTATAGTTCTTCTATAGGATATATAAATCTTGGAAGTCAACAGAGTTTACTTTTCCCGTTCAATGACAGAAAAGTTCAATCAATAGATTGGTAACACATTTAAAGGATAACATATGACACAAAAATTACTTTTAGCAACAGCTATGGCTTCACTTATTCTAGTTGGTTGTGGACAACCTGCACCAGATGATGGAAAAAACAATATTACAGATGCAGATCATATTCAAGGTGATACTGTAAGTATCGATGAGAATGGTTATGGTTCAGGAAACTTCAACAGCAGTAGCGATGGTTTTAGAAGTATCTATTTTAATTTTGCTGATTACTCTATCTCTGCTGAAATGGAAGGGAATATGAACACGAACTACCAAGTTGCGAGTTCAGCGTCTTCGAAAATAAAAATAGAAGGAAACTGTGACGAATTCGGTACGGATGAATATAACTATGCACTAGGTTTGAAAAGAGCAAAGGCTGTAAGAGACAGTTTGGCATCACAAGGTGTGGATACAAGCAAAATGGTATTGGTTAGCTTCGGTGAGAGTAATGCAGTTTGTGCAGAAGCTACAGACAGTTGTTATCAAAGAAATAGAAGAGTTGACCTCCGTCTAGTAAAGTAGTATTGAGATGACAAGTTTTCCCAATAAGTGTGTAAAAGGATTTATCTGTATACTCCTTGCCAGTACACATCTTGCATATGCAGAACCTTCTGTATATGGCTTTGGAACGGATGAACCCGAGTCTGATGTACAAATGTCAGGCAGCAGTGCGAACACCATTCCGGCTTTGAGACAGCAAATTGCTCAGCAGCAAGAGAGGATAGATGGTCTGACGACGATCATTGAAGGGCTCAGTGCTACGATCAATGAAATGCAGCAATCCAAGAGTATGAGCAGTGCTTCTATGCAACAGAGTGATGCATCCAACACAGCATTGTTGAAAAAACTTGCAAGTATGATCGATGAGATCAATGCCAACTATGTAACAAAACAAGAGTTGCAAAATGCTTTGGCAGGTAGAAAAAGTGTAGCTAGTACAACACCAACTCAAACAGTTACCCAAAGCAAAGAGTCTATCGAGGGCCAGAGTCCTGCACAACTTTACAGTGAAGGTGTAAGGCTTTTTGGCAAAAAGCGTTACGAAGAAGCTCACAAAAGATTTGAGATCACTGATGTAAAAGGGTATAAGCCTGCAGCATCAAATTACTATCTGGGTGAAATTGCATACTATACAAACAAATACGAAGATGCGATCTTTTATTTTAAAAAGAGTGCGGGTCTTTATGACAAAGCTTCTTATATAGATACACTTCTTTTGCATACTGCTGTATCTCTTGAAAAAACAGGAGACAAAGGTCAGGCAAAAGCATTTTATGAGAACATCATAGAAAACTATCCTCAAAAGAATTCTGCAAAGATTGCTAAAGAAAGAGTCAAAAAACTATAGGGGACCACTATGTTAAAAATTCTCTTCATACTTTTTTCTTCCCTTGCTTTAGGGATGGCAAATGAAGAGAGTGAGGTCTTGCCTCCGGTAGGTATAGAGACGATGCCCCTATCGAAAACTGTTTTCCAACAATTTAAAGGTGACCGAGACGAGATAGTGGATCTTACAGGAAAGAACTTTATCGTTGTCTCAGTGCGAGAACGCGGAAGTGATGGGCGTTTTTATGCGGTGGATAGAGATGGTACGGTGTGGTGGAGTGGACCTGTGACTTCCGGTGCACCGGAGTTCAGAAGCCCTTCAGGCATCTTTACTATTTTCCAGAAAAAACGTTACCATATGTCGACAGTATACCCTGATGAAAGCGGTGTGAACAATATGGATTATATGATGAAATACACACAAAGAGGGCATGCTTTGCATAAAGGAAGTGTGGATTGGATGTCCCATGGGTGTATCCATATCGATCCCAAAGATGTACCTGTGATCTATCACTGGTCCAATTATAAAACCAAAGTGGTGATCACAAGGTACAGTTATATGCCTTTTGCACGGGAAGACCTCTTGAAGATCTACGGCAATAAGAGGAAATAGAACAATTTATAGCTCTTTTGCTTTTTTATATGCCTGTTCTATGGCATTCATAAAGGCTGCTCTGGCATTTCCATCCTCAAGTGCGGCATAACCTGCAGCCGTCGTACCGCCAGGGCTCATGACGCTATCTTTAAGCAGTGAAGGATGGACTTCCTGTATCAGTTCGCCAAAACCTGCAAACAATCCTCTCATAGCAGCCATCGCATGTTCTCTTTTGAGTCCCTGCTTGACAGCACCATCAGCCAACGCTTCAGCCACAAGTGCCAAATAAGCAGGTCCCGAACCGGCTAAGGCAGTAGCTATGTCTATCTCTTTTTCACTGTCGACCCAAAGGGTTTGACCTATAGCGCCGAGCAGGGTGTGTGCTTCTTGCTTGAACTTTGCATCGCCGGTAAGTGTGGTCATGGATCTGCCTACACTTGCAGCAAGATTTGGCATGGTTCTTACGACAGCTTGCGTATTGAAATGTTTTTCAAGTTTTTCCAGGGAGGTTCCCGCGAGTACTGAGAAGATGACTCTGGCTGTCCCTTTGAGTATCGATGCAACCTCTTCGACATTGGCCGGTTTGATGCAAAGAAGTATCGTTTTGTCCGTCATATCAAATGCATCAAGGAGATATTTGTTTATCTGGGTTCCCAATGCTTCTTCAAACGCATCAAGTTTTTTCATATTCCGACCCACAACTTCGATCGTATATTTACCCTTGAGTCCTTTAGCGATGCTCAGTGCCATATTCCCATTACCGACAAATGTGATTGTTTGCATTCTCTACCTTTATTGATCTCTTTGACGATCACTTCATTTGGAGGATTATAACATTATTAGTATTTATTTGTTAAAATAGCCCCAATTACAGATACAGGAACAATCCATGGAATCATTTTTACAAGAGGCCAAAGCATCAAGCAGGGTTTTGGCTGCATTAAGCGGAGCTGACAAAAATAGAATTTTAAAAGAGATGGCTGAAGCTTTACGTACCTATGCAAAAGATATCATCAAGGCCAACGCATTGGATATGGCAGATGCTGAGGTTAATAACCTGGCACCATCACTCAAAGACAGACTTTTTTTGGATGAAGGACGAATTGAAACAATGGCTGTGGCTGTCGAAGAGATCGCTGCACTCAAAGAACCTGTAGGACGAGTACTGGATGGCTGGGTAACAGAAAACGGGCTTAAGATAGAAAAAGTATCCGTTCCTATAGGTGTGATAGGAATCATCTATGAGTCCCGTCCGAATGTGACTTCAGATACGGCTGCATTGAGCTTCAAATCTTCAAACGTCTGTGTGCTTAAAGGTGGAAAAGAGGCACAGCATTCTAATGAAGCCATTGCCAAAGTACTGCAGGGTGTCTTACGTGCAAATGATCTGCCAGAAGCACTTATCTCTTTAATCCCTGATGCTTCACGAGAGGGTGTAAGCAAACTGATCAAGATGGATAAATATGTGGACCTTATCGTGCCTCGCGGCGGTGAGGGATTGATCCGATACGTCAGTGAAAATGCTACCGTACCTGTGGTAAAACATGATAAGGGGCAGTGCCATACCTATATAGACGAGGATGCTAATGTACAAAATGCTATAGCGATCGCTATCAATGCTAAAGTACAAAGACCGGGTGTATGCAATGCTATGGAGACCCTTCTTGTAGATGAAGCTATTGCAGAGGAGGTACTACCTTTACTTAAAGATGCATTTGATGACGCACATACACAGCTCAAAGGGTGTGAGCTTACGCAAAAGAGCATTGATGTGGCTTTGGCAACGGAAGCGGATTATGATACAGAGTATCTAGCCAATATCCTAAATATCAAAGTAGTGGACGGGGTCAATGGTGCTATAGAACACATCGTACGATTCGGATCGGGTCACTCTGAAGCGATCATTACAGAAAATATCACCACAGCAGAAGCCTTTTTGAACGGTGTTGATGCTGCGGCGGTCTATGTGAATGCTTCTACACGTTTCACAGATGGAGGAGCATTTGGTTTTGGTGCAGAAGTCGGTATCAGTACCAATAAACTTCATGCCCGCGGTCCAATGGGGATTGAAGGATTAACAACTTATAAGTTCAAGATATATGGATCTGGACAAATCAGATAAAAATTATCCTTATATAAGGCTCACTAAAGTTTGATTGGCTAGAATAGCACAAATCAAACAATAGGAAATAGTATGACAATTACAAATGAAAATTGTGTCGTAGGTATAGAATACGAAGTAAAACAAGCTGGTACAAGTGATGTTGTAGACAGCAACAAAGGTGCAGCGCCACTAGAGTTCATCATTGGAAAGGGACAGATCATTCCTGGTCTTGAAAATGCACTTGTAGGTATGTCTCAAGGCGAGAGCGGAGATATAATGGTTGCTGCTGCAGACGCGTATGGTGAAATAAACCCAGAAGCAATGCAAACACTCCCTATCGAGCAGTTCGCTGGAATCGACCTTGTAGAAGGAATGCACCTTTATGGTCAAGGTGAAGGTGGTCAAACTGTACAGGTAACTGTTACATCATTTGATGATAAAGAAGTAAATATTGACTTTAACCACCCATTGGCTGGTAAAGACCTTATGTTCTCAGTAACTGTTGTAAGTGCAAGAGAAGCGACTGCAGATGAGATCGCATCTGGTCAAATTGGCGGCGGACACTCTACAGGCGGTAGCTGTGGTTCAGGATGTGGTTGCCACTAATTGCATCCTATGAAGCCTTAAATCTACATAGAGATTTAAGGCTTCTTTTTCTTCTATTTCATAACATACAAACTCTTTTTTATACACACTCAAATTTTTTTCACAAAAAAATATCTATCTAAATTAAGTGTTATATGATATTTTGATATGATATGTTTCTACTTTATGAAGGAATGGTATGAATAAGATTGAAAAACTTTTCGATATCAACATAGTTTTGATGACGCTTTTTTCTTCTCTGGAAACGATAAGAGAAGAAAAAAAGATCGACTTGATCTATGATATGGATCCGACCATTCCAAGAGAATTGAGGGGTGATCCTGATGTCTTGCAGCGTCTGCTGAACCAAATGCTCAATTATGTCTGTCAGCAAACAGATCAAAAAGAGATCGTCCTTTCTATGAGTGCTCCTGAAGATTTTGTCTTTGAAGAGCCCATATCTTTTAAAATAAAAAAAACAAACATACCCCGAGATCAGATACAGGCGTTTTTAGAAACCAAATTAAGTAATGACCTTGAAAAAATTGATGGAAAGATCATTTATGACAAAGATGCTGATATACATATAGATATTCCCTTCATTATTAATGAACTTGGGTTTAGACGTCATTATAGATTGCCGGATGTATCGATGTTGGGCAAAAAGGTATTGTTGATCTGTGAGAGTCCAAAAGTTGCAAAAAGCATAGAGAAAATGTTTAAATATTTTCTTTATGAAGTCGATGTTGGATTTGATGCATTCAAGGCAAATGGAAATGACCTGACGCCTTATGATATATTGATCGTAGAAGATAAGTTCAACTCTGAAGAGTTTGAACGTATCATCGCAAGGGTACAACAGCATACTCCTCTCAAATATGTCCTACTTCAGGATGATCATCATGTTGAGCATAAAACGATAAGTGTCTCAACCCATTTGATGAAGCCTGTCACAGAAGAGAGTGTCTATGAGCTTATAGTCACACTTTTTCAGCATGATAGGGAACTTCGCGGGATCAAAAGACCAGACAAAGAAAACATTGTCGATCTTGAAAAAATACTTCATCTAGACACACATCAAGAAAAGCATGCCAATCCAAGCAGTAAATACGAAGAGTCCCTTCAAACAATGATCGAAAGAAAAAGAAGGATCGAACTGCCTGTTTTAAATACAAAGGCAGGTGAGGAAAATACCAAAAGAATGGGCCTGAAATATCACAATGAACTCAAGAAATTTTTGGACTCGTTTGATCGGTCAGATCTTTATTTTAGGGATATTGTGAGCCAAGAGGCAACCAATAAGATTAAAGAGTTCTGTATCGACCTGGAAAAACAAGCCAAAATTATCGGTGCTGAGAGTATATGGAAGTTGGCGGAGACCATCAGTCTTATCTTCGTTTACAATAAACTTGACATGCTGCCTATCTATCCTGGAAAGTACCACCTGGAACTGCAAAAACTGCTTGAAGAGATAAAGAAAGAACTCAATATAAAATAGTCTTTGAAATGATAGGCTATTTGACATTATCTTTTTGAAGAGGAGTACTATAGCCGATGCATGATGAAACGCTTTTATATATTGAAGATGATGCACAGCGAAAACTCTTTTACCGTTTTACCCCTGCATCCCTTATTTCAAACTTTGTTCCTTTGATCGTTATCTTGGATGATACAGGCTGTGATAGCCTACAGAATTTTGAGTATAAGATGTGGAATGTACTCACGCCTTTGGTTCATAATGGTGAGGAACAGACCTCTTCTTTCTGGCTGGGCGAAAGAGGAGACTTCTATCTTAAAGATCTTTTGCAAAAACTGATCGGTGAGATCGCTGATGAGTATGAATGTGAAGATCACATCTATCTGTATGGGAAGGCTAAGAGCGGTTATGGGGCCATTTTACATGGTATCTTGTGCAAAGCAAATGCAGTCTACGCTTATGAACCCAAGATAAAATTAGAAGAGTTAATAGGATCCAAAGAGGGTGATCTAACCCAATTCTTAAACGCCAGCGACACGTTTCCAGTGTTTTATCTCTGTGATGATGCCATAGCCGATGGAGGTACTCCTCAAGAGGAGACGGCATATTTTGTAGACGCTTGTAGAAAATATGACATTAACGTACATGTGGATTTTTGTGCAAAGGCCATGGACGATATATCAGAGCATTTAAAAACGGTTTTGGATTTCTTTGAACGTATTGACTCTGAAGGATAGATGATCTATAGAGTGATATACTCGATAAGGTTTTTATCTCTTGCTATACTTTGATTGATACAGCATTTACCTGTTTTTTTAGCATTGTCTCTTCGCAGAAAGGAAAAAATCATTCGTAATCGATTTAGTTTTAATCACTCTAAGCAGAAATCCCAATGGTCTTTAGCTGTTGGGATGAATGCCCAAGGCGGTAGCCTTGCACTTCATCCAAAATTACGTTATTATACTCTTATCTACGGCAGGAACTGTCGAAAGTAACGCCTTTGGATATATGAGTATGTGAGACCTGTAGGGAATGAGTTGGAGTTCGACCTCTGTAAAATCCCTATATTGGGATTGTCGAGAACCAAAACAGACCCTATGGGCAGACTCAGCCAAGGAAGCCAAATCTTCTTTAGAGATTTGGTAGTTCACTTCTACTTCCTGTAAGAACTTGAGCTGAGGCTCAAGAAATTTTACTATCAGTACCTTCAAACGCTTGACTAAGTTCAAGCAGTAGTTTAAAATCATTTTCAAAAGTTTCCAAAGAACTATCAACATTTTCATTTTGGTAGAATGTAAATAGATCAATATTTTTTTCATTATGAAATATATAGATATTTGCTTGATCTTCCATGATATAATCAACATTCATTTTTTGTGCAATTGCTTCAATATGTTCATTCTGTTCTACATAATTACTAAACTTTGTATTAAAATGGTCAAATAGATGTGTAGAAAAATTGTCACTAGTATACTTAATAGTATGATCTTTTCTAAAAGCATATGTATAGAAGATTTCTAAAATAATATTATGTTTTTTAGAAGAACGAATATGATCAGTAGAAAGTGGTGAAGACGCATTGGTTACTTTAAAAAAAGTAGGTTCCATTATTGTTGAATTCGGATTATATTTTTCTTTCGGTAGTATAAGAACTAAACCATTAAATACACTTTCATGCTTCGTATCTTTCCATTTTCCTTTACCTTGACTATTTATCTTGTATGTCTCTTCTATTATGTCTATTGTACATTCAGTGATATATAGGTCTTTATCTGGAAAATAAAATGTATCGTCTATATTATTTTGAGAGGAGTATCTAAGATGAGAGCTTGTTAAGTTGTCGTAGACTTCATGTAAAAATTGATTATCTGTAAATACAAAATTGTTTATCTCTGGAAAAAACTTGTCTTTTTGTATCTCTATATTTACATTATATTTTTCAATCAAATAATCAAATAACAATATTTTAAACTTTCGAACTATGGAGAATGAATACTTTGCATATGGAAAAAGTATAATGACTATAATAAATGCTATCTGTTCTATATATGTCTCTATACGTTCATCCATAGGAACATGGGTAAGAAAACCAAGAAAAGAAAACAAACTAGAAAAAAGTGTGAATCCCCAATAAACTCCACCATGTATTATTAATACAGCGGCCAAGATAGCAAGAGACAAAACAAGAATGACTTTAGCATTAAAATTTACTATTTTAAAGTATGTTATAGATGTTATTTCTGAAGGTTTGGTATAAAAAGATTTTACTAAAATGAATACATATAATGCTAAAAGAAAAAGAGTGATAAATATGCCCATACATAGCCTTTAGAAGTATAAAAAGTTTGAAAGGAACAACAATAGTCTGCTGTTCCTAGTTTTGGAACCAAAGTGGTCGTAGTAATACGAAGCAGTGAAGGCTGATATACATTACCATATTAGACAGTTTTTGAACTGTCAATATGTTTGATCTTTAATTTCCCTTCCATACTCAAATAACTGTTAAGTGCACCGATGTAAGCTCTGGCACTTGCAAGCATCGTATCCAGACTCAATCCATGCCCAATAATGGCCGGTTCATTTTTATTGAAGGTTACTTTCACAGTGACGTTGGCCAAGGCATCTTTACCCTGAGAAACAGACTTTACTTTATAGTCTAAAAGCTGTCCCTG
>DATCTA010000231.1:0-3680 GCA_036568165.1 Sulfurovum sp. | reverse complement strand
CTCCATTTGGTTATTTGGATCAGGAGGACTTTTACAACTCATTGGTACGCATAGAAACATTATTGTCTCCCAAGGCCCTGCTGCGTTATGTGTTATTTATAGAAAAGGTGTTCGGACGAAAGCGTCTTATTAAAGATGGCCCTAGGACACTTGATATTGATATCATATTTTATGAAAATAAAACAATGATGACAAAAGATCTGACACTTCCTCATCCGGGTTGGAAAGAACGAGCGTCGGTTTTGATCCCACTATCTATGATGAAAGGCAGATCGAGATGAATCATACAATATTTGTTCAAGGAATATCTCTAAATCAGTCTAAACTAAAGCAAGGCTTTTGTTTTACAAGAAAGGTATAAGAAAAATGGTTAATGAAACATTTGTAGCGTCAGATCCCAAAAGTGCATACGAACAGGCAGTGAAGAAGTACGGAGAGGGTGTTCAGCTTGTCTCTGCCAAACAGATCAAATATGATGATGGTATATTGCGAAGTGAAGTCTGTATAGCTGTACCTAAAGCACTTTTTATGGAAAAGTCGTTTGGCAAGATCTCTGTGGAAAACAATGCATCTGAAAGTGAAGAAGAAGAACTCTTAGCGCAACTCGAAGAGATGAAAAAGCAATTGTTCCAAATGAAAGAAGAGATGTCAGTGTCATCGGATGACAGTGTCATGCATAAAGTCAAAAAGCTTTTTATGGACAAAGGTGTCGCAAGATCCTGGTTGGATGATGTAATGTTGACATTGATCGGAAGCAATATACTTGATGATGCGGCACTTTTGGTCTCTTATCTGCTTGAAGAGATCGATGAGAGTTTAAAAGTGCAAGAAGAGAGCTTGGATGAACCAAAGATCATCATGCTTGTAGGTCCTACAGGTGTAGGAAAAACGACAACCATTGCAAGATTGGCTGCGCGTTATGCCTATTTGATGGACAAGCCGTACAAAGTAGCACTTTTGAACCTTGACAGTTATAAAGTCGGTGCTTTCGAACAGCTCGCACACTATGCAGACATCATGCAGCTTGAACATATCACTGTAGACACGGTAGAAGACTTTACTATAGGTCTGGAAGCATTGGAAGATTACGATGTCGTATTGGTGGATACAGCAGGGATGTCTCCGTATGATACGCAAAAATTCATCAAAACCGTTGAGTTTGTCAACTCCGATATCGATAGAAAACTGGAGGTGAATCTCGTATTCCCGGCTACGGTCAAATATGAAGATATGGATGACATTTACAACAATTTCTCATTCCTCGATCTTAACTCAGTGATCATTAGTAAATTTGACGAGACAAAGCATTTAGGAACACTGTTGAATTTTATGTTACTATACAAGCTTCCTATGAGTTATTTTTCCATAGGACAAGAGGTACCTGATGATCTTATCGTAGCATCTAAAGAGTATCTGTTGGAGCAGTTTATCGGGGATTTGGATGAAAATGAAGAGTGAGACACAAGCACTTCATTTAGCAAAGATGATGCAGGATCATATCAAAGGACCAAGCTATGAGTTTGCGCTTCCATTGGCTATGATCTCAAATAAAAAGCTTAAAAAGTTAAGTGTAGACAAGGTACTTCTTACTGGATTTGATACATTGGAATGTATCTTGATAGATAAAGATGAAATTTGTGCAAATATGCAACTTAAGAAGTTGCAAAACACATACAATACAGAGATAGTAGACTTGCATAGAAGTCCCATAGAGCAGTCTGATAGTAAAAAATATGAAATAGTCAAATTTTCATTTGGCAGGGTCCATAGCAAAGTGTTGGAAGCAGGTCATTTGATCGACATAACGCATATAGATATAGAGTCAGTGAATCTTGTTTTAAATGATACAACAATAGCTGAAGGTTCTTTGGTTAATGTAGATGATGAAATAGCAATAAAAATAAAGAGAGTATTGATATGAAAAAGAAAGTATTGGTAGGTATGAGTGGAGGCGTTGATTCAACAGTTACATCTATACTTTTGCAAAAAGAGGGGTATGATGTAGAGGGTGTTTATATGAAACTTCATCATAAACCGGGTTATCATGAACAGAACTTTGCCAAGGCACAAAGAGTAGGTGAGTATCTAGGTGTAAAAGTTCATTTCCTTGATCTGAGTGAAGAGTTCAACGATCAAGTCTATAACTACTTTGTTGAAAGCTATAAGGAGGGACGAACGCCAAACCCTTGTGTCATGTGTAACCGTAATATCAAGTTTGGAAAGATGGTTGAGTTTGCTGACAGTATAGGCGCAGACCATGTGGCAACGGGTCATTATATTAAGTGTGACGGTGAGTTCATCTATATGGCAGAAGACCCAAATAAAGACCAGAGCTATTTTCTTTGTGAAGTGAAAAAAGAAGTGCTTCCAAGGCTTCTTTTCCCACTTGGAACATGGGTAAAAGACGATGTGAAGGCATATGCGGCAAATATAGAGGTATTGAAGGATTTTGCTACACAAAAAGAGAGTTCGGAGATATGTTTTGTAGAAAATACATACGATGAAGTCCTGGCAAAGCATATGAACATCGATATGCCTGGAGAAACAGTTGATACTG
Organism: Sulfurovum sp.; assembly: GCA_036568165.1. Classification (GTDB taxonomy): domain Bacteria; phylum Campylobacterota; class Campylobacteria; order Campylobacterales; family Sulfurovaceae; genus Sulfurovum. Next base: position 1,123 of record DATCTA010000231.1, on the reverse strand, counting down.
AAGGCAATGTAGTAGGTACTCATAAGGGGTATATGCATTACACTATCGGAAAACGAAGAGGTTTCTTTGTTGATGGTGCACATGATCCGCATTTTGTACTCGATATCAAACCAGAAAAAAACCAGATCGTTGTAGGTACAAAAGATCAATTGGAAGAGCACGAGTTTGAAGTGAAGCAGATCAACCTTTTTAAGGAACTTAGCGATTTTAAATGTACTGTAAAAGTACGATATAGAACAACGGCAGTACCATGTCACGTGGTGATCAATGGCGACAGAGCAAAAGTTGTCTTGGATGAGCCCGTATTTGGACTCGCTAAAGGACAAATAGCGGCATTTTATGAAGATGACAAACTGATAGGCGGCGGAGTGATCTGTTAAACCTATGAAGAGTGAGTCTACAGTATGTATTATATTAGAGGTGGAAATACCATATGAAACTTTTTAGAATATTAGCCATAATATTATTGTTGGGAATGGATTTACTTTACGCAGACACGCTTAAAGTAGTCTATGATCTCTCAACAGGAGATAGCAGAAAGATAGAAACACACCTCATAAACAGTATTGGTGCAGTTTCCAGATATTATGCTGCTGAAAAAAAGAAGTTAGAAGTGAAGGTTGTCATCTCCGGGGATGCCTATAAATACTTTATAGACGATCTGAAAGCCTCGCCATATGCATCAGAAAAAGATGTTGCAGACATACAGGCATATTTCAAGATCCGTTTGCAAGATCTCCATGATGTTTATGATGTCACCTTTCAAATGTGTTCATCAGGTATGAAAATGAAAAATATAGAGAAACAGACACTTTACAAGTTCGTAGAGGCTGAGAAGATGAAAAGTGTTTATCTCATTGATGCACAAAATGACGGATATGCCTATATGCCTATACACTGATCAATGCTTATATTGCGATCATGTATCTTGTGCAAAAACACTTTTTGGCCATACTCTATTTTGAAAGATGTTTTATAGGTCTATTTAATGATTTTTGCTATAATTCATCAATTTAATTAACTAGGATACTTATGCAACAATTTGACAGAACAAAATCAAACTCATGTATTCCACACTCTTTTGCTATTTTACTTGTTCCTTTTCTTTTTCTAGCAGGTCTGA
>DATCTA010000230.1:0-4030 GCA_036568165.1 Sulfurovum sp. | reverse complement strand
AAAATGCATCGATACCACTTTGTGCAAAGTGCCAAAAATATCCCGCAAGTATACCAACCCCTATGGCTGCTATGGATGTGACAATAGGTACAAAACGTTTACCGCCAAAAAAACCTAAAAACTCGGGAAGCTTGATGTTGTGATAGCGGTTGTAGAGTGTACCGGCAAGTACACCTATGATGATACCGACAAATACACCCATATTGACATCTTTGTCAATACTGATGTAAACAGCTTTGGCAATCAATACTCCTATCGCTCCTGCAAGTGCAGCTGCGCCATCATGGTTCTTTGACAATCCATAGGCAATACCAATGCCAAATAGCAGGTCAAGATGAGAGAAGATCGCCTCTCCGGCACTTTTCATAATAAGGGCTGTCTGGCCATCAAAGAGATCTCCAAAGCCAAGACGAAGAAGCAGTGCAGCAACAGGTAGCACTGCAATAGGTGTCATCAGGGCCTTGCCTATTTTTTGTAGAAGATTAAGCATGTCGTATGATTTCCTTTGTTTGAGCGATCCTCTTAGGTGAGACGCTGAAGGTTTCAATCCCCAGGTCCAAAAGCTTTGAAATTGCCGCTTTATTTGAAGCCAGTTCTCCGCAGATACTCACTGGTTTTTTTGCCTTTTCAAGGATCGTACCTAGAGCAGAAAAGACGGCAGGTGAAAGTTCATCTGTTTTAAGCGTAGGGTGTGTTCGCTCTATGGCAAAGAGATATTGCGTAAGGTCATTGGTCCCTATAGAATAGAAATCGACAGCATCATTAAAAGATTCAAGCATAAAAAGTACAGAGGGTACTTCGATCATGATACCAAAGAGATGATGTGAAATATCGATCTGGTGTTTCAGTGCAACATTTTGTGCAAATGACTTTGCTTTGATGAACTCTTCTACACTGCTGACCATCGGGAACATTATCTTTATGGATCTATCTTGAGCGGCATCGAAGATAGCATGCATCTGTTCTTCCAATAGGTCAGGATGGGTATCGAACAGTCGTACTCCCCGTATGCCCAAAAAAGGATTGTTCTCTTGAGGCAGCTGTATATAGGGGAGCATTTTGTCTCCTCCAACATCCAGGGTACGAACAGTGATATCATTAAAAAGTTCAAAGATCTTTTTATAGGCGTTGTGCTGTGCTTCAAAGGTAGGTTTTTCATCTTTAAATAAGAACTCTGAACGCAAAAGCCCTATACCTTCTGCACCTTCTTCTTTTGCTGTCTCTGCACTGTTGACATCAGAAACATTCGCAAGAACATGGATATGCTTGCCATTTTTCATGTTTGCGGTTTCAAAACGTCTTTGTGCACCAAGCGATCTTACTCTTTCATCCTTTTCTAACTGTAAGGACGCTTTTTGCAGGTCATTCTGAGTTGGAGATTGGACGATAACCCCTGCATGGGCATCAAGTATGGCTGTTTTGTGCTCGAGGATAAGCTCTGTATCTGCAATGAGAGAAGGGATTCCCGCGGATCTGAGCAATATGGCTGTATGGGAGTAAATGGAAGTATCTTTTATGATGACTCCTGCAACGTTTGTGCTCAGTAGCGCATCGATCTGGCTTGGTAGCAGGTCACTGCACAGAAGGATAAAAGGTGTTTTCGGGAAATCAACTTTGATCTCTAAACCCAAATGTTTTTTGACCCGCTGAAGTATATCTGTATAGTCACTTCTTTTGGCATCAAGTTTTGTCCCTATAAGTTTTTCGGATTCTTCTTTGACTTTAGCTTCAAGTTCATCCAAGGTCTTAGACGTTTTTCCAAGGGCACTTAGAAGTTCTTTTTGGGCAAGGTAGATGCTTGCATTTTCATCTTCTTTGTGCACACTGTAAAGTGCTTCGAGCTCTTTTGAACTCTCTGAAAGAGCATCTTCAAAACCCATCGTACTTTCATGCTGTATCTGCGTTGTGTGATAAGGATATGTTTCAGCAATAGCGATTCCTTCTGAGATGATCTCTCCTTCTACAGTATCTCCCTCATAATTGTAAGAAGTTCTTTCTATCGTATGGACCTCTTTGTCATCCTGCATCAGACTTTCAAAGAGAGAATGAAGCTCTGTAAGTGCTTTTTGGGCATGTTTACCTTGCGTGTTGAGTGTGAAAGTATCTCCTTTTTCCAAAGAGAGCGACAGCAGTGTGTTGACACTTTTGGTATCGACGGTCTTGCCGTTGAACGATGCAGTGATCTGACAGGAAAAAGATTTGGCTAAAGAGGAAAATTGTGCGACAGGTCTGAGGTGGAATCCATTATTCGATGTGATAGTAAGCTGCGTGGAAAAAGGTTTATAAAATAGATTTTTAAATGGAAGCATTTCTTATTTTGTATCTCTTTCATGTTGAATATTCCCGCCAAGAAGCCTTGACCCGATTTTTACAAGGTTGTGTGAGAAAAATAGAGGCATCACTTTTCCTTGTTTACTCGCTAAAATATACTCAAAGTATAGCAAAGATTTGTTATACTCAAATAATTATCATTTATTAGGAACCGTTATTGAAACATCTTATTGACTTTATTGAAACAAAGGATGTCACCAAAACATCTATTTTTGAACACTTGAAATGCACTGAGGAGGAAGCTTCCTTGGTGCAGTATATCTGTAAACGCTATGTAGCAGGACTGGATGAGATCTCTGTATTGGAGATACTGCAGGACAATTTTTCATCTGAAGGGTATGAGTATCTTCAAAAACTTGACTTGGTCAAAAACCTTTTGGATCTTGGCTGGATGATACAGGCAAGTTTTGGACAGGTAAAAGCACATGAAGCATCCAAATTAGAACTCTTAAGTACCTCTATCACACCTAGTATCTCTTTATTGCGTCTGCTTGAAGAGGGATCATTGGAGATATTCCTCCCTGAAGTAAAACCCTATACGGATCACCTGGAGTATCTTCAGGATCAATTCGATATGGTCTCACTTTTGCATAAAATTGCCACATTCAAACAGGGTTTTGCGGATAATTCATTGAGTATAGGACGTTTGAAAAACAAATTGACACTTCTTGCCAAGCGTATAGAAGAGCGTGTTAAAATGACTGAGACACCTATCGTGGTGGAAGAGTTTTTTAAAGAAAAAGATCTGGATGAAAAAGAACAGCGTATTTTCCTGGCTTTATTGAAAGAGGAATATAGTGGGGGAGAAGGTCAGTTCAGAGATATGAACACACTGATAGAGCTTATCAGTTTTGATGAATATGAAAAGATCAAAAACCGTGCTTTGCTGGAAGAGGGATCAAAGCTGATCAATGAGGAGATCATCGATTATGAAGAGATACTCAACATGTTTGGCGGTGTAAGCCGTTCTTTTTATCTTCAAGAGGAGGTCATGCAGCGCATCATACATCCTCAAAAAAGCAAAAAAGTGATAAAGCTGAAGCTCGATGCATTGGTACAGGAGCAGGAGCTGTTTGAGTTTTTGAAACCTACGACAACTTTAGATGATGTGGTTCTTCATCCCAAAACGAGGGAGACACTACAAAATATCATCAAACAGGTTGACAAAGAGGTGTTCAGGAAACTCAAAGAGTGGGGGATCAAAGATAAACGTAAAGGGATCGATGCACGTATCATTTTCTACGGGGCTGCCGGTACAGGAAAAACAATGACCGCAGTTAGCCTGGCGAAAACATTAAAGCGTCCTGTACTCTCATTTGACTGTTCCAAGATCCTCTCCATGTATGTTGGAGAGAGCGAGAAGAATGTAAGAAAGATATTTGATGACTTCAAAGAGTTGAGCAAAAAGGCAAAAGTGGACCCTATTTTGCTTCTCAATGAGGCAGACCAGTTTTTAAGTGCCAGAAGTGAAGGAACGGGTAGTTCGGCCGATAAAATGCATAATCAGATGCAGAATATTTTTCTAGAACAGATAGAGAAATTTGAAGGGATACTCATCGCTACGACCAATTTGCTTGGCAACATAGACAAAGCCTTTTCAAGACGTTTTAACTACAAGATCGAGTTTAAAAAACCAGGGAAAAGACAGCGTCTTAGACTTTGGCAGTTCATGCTTCCTGAAAATGCAGACTTTGAAGAG
>DATCTA010000229.1:0-9589 GCA_036568165.1 Sulfurovum sp. | reverse complement strand
TTGGATGATATTTTTAGCCTTGATATCTACCCGGTTGCATTGCCACCCTATCTTAAAAATGTAATTGCCAAAGAAAATGAAGCAAATGTCTTGGCACAGCTTCAAGAGCTGATCAAAAGAAAAGTCTTTTTTATGCACGTTGAGCTTGACCATGAGGGTACAACCTTTAAAGGACATATCAAAGATATCGATGAAACACTGCAAGATGAAAAAGCAGTCAAAATGCAGCTGCTGGGGCTTCACTTTTCGGGAAATATCAAAGAGGAGAAGATCGTCAAGTTCGAGCAGACCTTCAAGCGTGCCCATCTCTATATTAGCGGTGAGGTCGATGAGACTATCTCAGGACTGCAAAGCAGTTATGCAATCACTGGGCCAACAACGTATGACTATACATCTGAGTACACTATAGATCAGATCAAAAGCGCTGAAGATCCTGACAATACTCTTTTAGCTGAAAACCTCAATGTACATTCTACCTCCAAAGCACACAATGGTCTGGCAAGAGAAACACTCAAGGCAAATATCAAAAATGCTGATATCCTTTTTGAAAAAGAGAAGATCGGTTTCAAGACCCTGGTGTTAGATATGAACATCAGCAACATTGATGTAGCTGGACTTGACAGGCTCCAAAACATCGACAGAAAGCAAGAAAAAGAGGTAGACAGTCTCATAGAAACATTTGTAGCAAAGAATATGCATCTTACCATCTCTAATTTATCCGCACAGGATGTTGTTCTTCGTGGAAAAGAGTTGGGGGGATTCAATCTTAATGCCGATCTGGATATAGACCAGTCTTTAGATATCTACCGCTTCAATATTCAGCCAAAACATGCTGCAAAAAAAATGAACGGAGATATACATCTTTCGGTCTCCAAAGAGATCCTGACCATGCTAAAAGAGGATCCTGAGTTTATGATCCTCTATATGATGTACAGACCTAAAAGAGAACTGGGACAAAGGATCTATGACATCAAAATAGGCGATGGAGAGATAAAGATAAACGGGAAAGAAGTCGATTTCTAAAAGAGCGAAGGGATATCCAGCTCTTTTACTCTGAATGTTTTACGATGTACTTCACATCGGTCGTATTTCATTAACGCTTCTATATGTGCTTTGGTTCCATACCCCTTATGTTTCTCAAATCCATATTCGGGATAACGTTTTGCAAGTTCGTTCATTTCTCTATCATGGGTGACCTTCGCCAGGATACTTGCAGCGCTCACTTCGGGCACCTTGCTGTCAGCTTTGATCATGGTCTCAATATTGCCGATGCCAAAGCTGCTGTTGCCGTCAAAAAGGTATTGGGCCTTGGATAAATGCTTTTGTATGCTTCTCAGACCTTGCTGTATGCATTGAGATATGCCCATCTCATCCACTTCTTTGGCAGAAAAAGAGACGATGTGATACTCCGAATTTTCGATCACAAGCGTATAGAGTGCTTCGCGTCTCTTTTCTGTCAGCTTCTTGGAGTCCATGAGACCCTCTATGGACTTTTTCAAGATCACCCCGGCGATGACCAATGATCCTGCCAAAGGACCTCGTCCTGCCTCATCTATGCCGCATAGTGGTTTAGCATTCATTATTCAAAAGAGTAAGAAACTCTTCCCCGTAACGTTCAAATTTTACTTCTCCGATACCATGTACCTCTAGCATTGCTTCTTTATCTTGCGGTACTTTCAGGCTGAGATCTTTGAGTGTTTTATCTGAGAATACAATATATGGAGGTATGCCTTTTTCAGAAGCGATCTGTGTACGAAGGGAACGAAGCTTGTCATACACGTCAACATTATAGTCATCAGCATAGGCCACACTTTTTTTAGCTGGCGCTTTTTGTATCGACAGTCTCTCTTTTTTGAGCTCTATCGTATGCTCACCTTTGATCACCTCAACACCAAAATGGGTCAATCTGTAGACCTTGAATTCGCCTATCTCCAGAGCATTCAGCTCCAGCAATTTGTCGCCTATGGTCAGCCACTGTGCCTTACTGTACTCTTCTCCAATTCCATAGACAGAAAGTGTATTGTGCCCGTTTTGCAGTATCCTCTGCTCTTTACTTCCTCTTAAGACATCTATGACATAGTACAGTCCGTATTTCTGATCGGTACGCAAAATGGTTGAAAGCAGCATGCGTGCTGCAGTGGTAATGTCTATTTTTTCGCTTGCTGGGGCACTGCAATTGTCGCATGCATCGCCACAGACCTCTATGCGTTCATCAAAATAGGCTGCAATGCTCTGGTGTCTACATCCCTCAGAGTTTGCGAAACGCACCATGCTCTCAAGCTTATTGAATGCATGCTCTTTATATGGTGACTCAGGCAGATCCTCAATGAACATCTTTTGCTGTACGATATCCTGTGCCGAAAAAAGCAAAAGCGTTTCCGAATCCAGCCCGTCCCTTCCGGCACGTCCTATCTCCTGATAGTAGTTCTCCAAAGTCTTTGGCATCGTCATATGTACTACAAAACGTATGTTACTCTTGTCTATCCCCATACCAAATGCGATCGTGGCCACCACGATCTGAACTCTGTCAGCGACAAAGTCCGCATAAGTACGGTTCTTCTCCTCTGTGGGCAATCCTGCATGATAGGCCTTTGCCTCTATGCCCTTGCTTTGCAAAAAATGGGCGACTGCTTCTGTAGACTTTCGTGAAAGGGTATAGATGATGCCCGATTCATCTGTATGAAGCTTTAAAAACTCCATCAACTGTTCTCGTCCATCCTTGATCCTGTGCCGTGCTTGTATGGTCAGGTTGTCACGGAAGAGAGACCCCCTCACCCGTTTAGGGTTCTGTAACCCAAGGTTGCTTATGATATCACTCTCTACCGTATAAGTTGCTGTAGCTGTAAAAGCCGCTATAGGTGTGGTAGCAAACTGCTCTTTGAGCAATGAGAGTCGCCTATAATCCTCTCTGAACTCATGCCCCCATTCACTCACACAGTGTGCCTCATCGATAACAAAAAAATTAATAGGCAATTGATGAAGCAGGTTTAAAAAATAAGCATTGGTGAGACGTTCTGGTGCAACATAAAGAAGTTTGACCTCTCCGTTTCGCAACCGTGTTTCTATCTTCTGACTCTCTTCAAGGTCCTGCATCGAGGAGAGCATCTCTGCAGATATACCATTGGCTTTCAGTGCCACCACCTGATCATGCATGAGTGCGAGCAGAGGGGATACTACTACAGTAATACCTTCCATCATAAGTGTGGGCAACTGATAACACAATGATTTCCCTCCACCCGTAGGCAGGATCATCAATACATCTTTCTTTGCCAAAATAGTATCGACCACTTCTTCTTGCAATGGCCTGAATGATTTGTGTCCGAAATAGTGTTCAAGGGTTTCTAATTTATTCATACTAGAAGTGTAGCGTGTCTAACGTCAAAGAGAGAAGAAAGATGTCAAATTGACAGGCTTTTATGAAAAATATAGTAAAAAGAGTACTTAAAAGTTAAAAAGATCAGTTAAACTTGTAGCCTACTCCCCATATCGGGATAAGATAACCCTTTTCTCCAGTCGGGTCAATCTTTTTTTTTAGACGATTAATGGCAACATTGACCGTCTTATCATTTACCTCATCACTTTCATTTCCCCATATCTCTTCACGTAGGAATTCACGTGATAATGGCCTGTCAACATTTTTTATAAAAGTTGACAATAGATTAAATTCAAGCATTGTCAATAAAACAGGTTCATCATGGATATAGGCTGTTTTCTGCAACATATCTAAAGTAATTTCTTTATATTTGAGTTTGTCTTGCTTGTTCAATGCACCCGAACGTTTAAGAAGTGCTGTGACGCGGTGTATGAGTTCCTTGACACGAAATGGTTTGGTCAAGTAATCATCACCGCCACGATCATAACCTTCATCTAGGTTATGCTCCATATCCTTGGCTGTAAGAAAAATAACGGGGATATCATAGCCTTTGTCTCTAAGATAAGCAACAAATTCGCTTCCCTCCATCCCAGGAAGGTTTCGGTCAACAATCATAAGTGATGGGGTTTCCTCTTCTAAAAACTGTTCAACATTGTCAGTTGAAAGAAACCCGACGGTATCATACCCCTCTTTTTGAAGATGAAACTCAATAAGTTCCAGTATATCCTCTTCGTCTTCTATGATTACAATCTCTATATTCTTTTCCATACACTCATTATAGCAGAGTCTCTAAAAAAAGGTTGACGATTTTTTTGCAGATTTCCAAAAAAAATCTTAAAACGCGAAGAGAATAGATAATAAAGTTGCGAGTATTCTGTGGACTATGGATGATATATCGTCATCCAAGCTTATACCCTACACCCCATACAGGTGTCAAGTAACCCTTATCGCCTGTTGGGTCGATCTTTTTTTTAAGACGATTGATAGCTACATTGATTGTCTTGTCATGAAAATTTTCACTATCATCTCCCCAGACCTGATCACGGATATACTCTCTCTCAAGTGTCTGATGGGCATTTTTAACAAAAGTGTAGAGCAGTTTGTATTCTTGGTTGGTCAAATCAACCTTTTTACTATCAACAAATAGCTCTCTTGTCTTATTGTCAAGTATGAGATCCTGATAGCGCAATTTATCACTCTCATTCACTCCACTTCGTCTTAAAATAGCTTCGATCCTGAGTAATACTTCTTTGATTTTAAAAGGTTTGGTGATATAGTCATCACCACCTCTCTTAAAACCCTCTTCAATATCTTCATCCCTGTCTTTGGCAGTCAAGAAGATCACAGGTGTATTATATCCCATTTCACGCATTCTTACGATAAATTCACTACCCTCTACACCTGGTAAATTTCTATCAACAATTAAAAGAGATGGAGCCTCTTCCTCGATGAACTGCTTCACATTTTCTGTTGAGAGAAAACCTGTGACATCATATCCCTCTTTTGTAAGATGATACTCTAAAAGTTCCAGAATATCCTCTTCATCCTCAATAATGACTATTTCTATATTTTTTCTTTTCATAGCCAAATCATAATATAGAGTGATTACATTTTGATTACAAGAAATGTGATAGTTTATGTAGGGGTAATGATAAGAAGATAGGGCCCTCTCTCGGTAAGAGAGTGCCGATAAAACAAAGATTAGAAAACTAAACCTTTTAATACAAAAAAGATAATTGCTGATACAATTGCTGCAGCCGGTACCGTAATGATCCATGCTGCAATAATTTTCTTGACAAGCCCACGTTTAACATAATTTTCTCTAAGCGAACGCTTAAGTGCTTTAACCTTTTTCTTTTGAGCTTTATGCGCTTCCATAAGCTCTACTTTTTTCTTGTAGTCCTCACCAATGTAAGCATCAAGGTCAGCTTTAATTTCATGAAGCTTTGAAGTTTCAGCTTGAAGATTCTGTTGTTTCTCACCCATGCTCTTGCTATCAAGCCACTCTCTTAGAAAGCCGACACCAAATACTGCACCTACTGCAATATGGGTTGAAGATACAGGAAGTCCAAGTTGAGAAGCAATAACAACTGTAATAGCTGCTGCCATCATGATAGAGAATGCTCTCATCTGATCAAGTACTGTGATCTCAGAACCAACTGTACGGATCAGCCTCGGACCAAAAAGTGCAAGTCCTATTGAGATACCGATCCCCCCTGTTACCATTACCCATAAAGGGATAGATGCTTTTTCAGAAACTTGCAAACTTGTCAATGCGTCATTGATTGCTGCTAATGGTCCTACTGCGTTGGCAACGTCGTTTGCACCATGTGCAAAACTAAGCAGAGCTGCGGCAAAAATAAGAGGAATCGTAAAAAGTGTATTGATCGCTTCTCTGGAGTTATCCAAACCAACCACTTTTTGTGCAACTCTTGGTTTAACTATAAAAAATGTGATCACCCCACCGATCACACCTAAGGTCAATGCTACAGAAAAAGGAGGTTTCTTCGTCTGAGGCAAGAAATTCAACATCTCAGTGATCGTTCCCCAAATATGTTTAAATCCTTTAAGCGTCAGGTAAGTGATAAATGCCGCCGACATGATCGCAACAAGTACAGGTACAACCTTTTTTGCCGCAGTCAATCTATCTGTTTTATAGATCACTTGGGATTTTATAACATAAAGGAATGTTGCTGCGATCACACCCCCCAGTACAGGAGAGATCACCCATGATGCGACGATTTTACCCATTGTTCCCCAAGAAACTGCAGCAAATCCACCTGCTACAATCCCTGCTCCCATTACACCACCAACAATAGAGTGTGTTGTAGAAACAGGCGCCTTAAGCCATGTTGCAAGGTTCAGCCAAAGTGCGGCAGCCAAAAGTGCGGCACTCATTGCATAAACAAAGATCATTGGATCGTTACCGAATGCATCTGGTGAAATAATCCCACTTTTGATAGTACCTACAACATCCCCACCTGCGATCAGAGCACCTGCTGCTTCAAAAATAGAAGCGATCACAATTGCACCGCCTATGGTCACTGCACCTGCACCAACTGCCGGACCAACGTTATTTGCTACATCGTTTGCTCCAATGTTCATCGCCATATAAGCGCCAAATACTGCAGAAAGCACTAAAAAACTGCCATGCGCTGCCTGCCCCATTATGCTATTTGCATAAAACGCTACAGCTGCTGCAAACCCTGCACCAAGCAAGACTCTGATTGTGTTATTCATTTTATTCCTTAATAATTAAAATCCTAGAAGTATAAAAAAAAAGTATAACAAATTTATTACTAAATTGTAATATTTTTTAAAAGCTGTATTTAAACACTATATAAAGAGATTAAGGTGCTATATAAAAAGTTCTAGAATTTAATAATAGCATCCAATTGCACACGCTCGTAATCTGCATCTTCAGGATCTCCCACTTTACTTGCATAAAGTGTATTGAAGAAGAAAGTACCAGCAAGATATGTGTTTTTTCCAAATTTATATTTTGTTCTAATGGCATGACCTTTGGCTGCAGAACCACCATCGAAATTATCTGAGTCAGAGTGTGAACCAAGTACAGCATCTTCTTGAATATCCGTATAAGAGTATTTTACTTGCCAATCACCAATTTGTTCAGCTTTACCCAGTTGAAATGCCAAATCATATCCAAAGTTCTTATCATCTGCAGCCGTGTTATATGCTACACCAGCAGCTATTGCAAATGGTTTTCCAAGTACATCTTTGAACTTTAACTCTGCAAATCCTTCTAGGATATGGTAATCATTTGCAAACACACCATCTACTATAGTGTTACCCATACCAGTACCATCATCATCGCTATAAAGTGGGGTATTACCTTTGACACCGTCATAATAGTAGAAACCAGTGCCCAGATTCAATGTTGAGCTCTCTAACTTTGTTTTTTGTACATATTGTGCTATGAAGAGGTTCACATCATTCACAGCATCCCAATTTTCCGCATAGCTTGCCTGATTAATACCCGCAGTGATAATCTTTGTATCGTCCTGGTACTGATAATTAACACCATCCAATGAGAGATCGTTATCCCAAACAAGCTGTGATTTAATAGGTCTATACATCATGTAAAGCGATCTACCCACTTTCCAGGTAGAGTTATCCGAAGTATAAGCAATATCTAAAATATTGAATCTAAGTGACTGGAAAAAGTAGTCTGACAGAGGTTCAGTAGGCTTATTCGCCTCAACAAAAGTTTGGTTACCTGAAGTTGGGTTACCAAAACCACTTCTCATGCCAACATTAAAGTGAAGATTATCTGTAATATCAATGCTTGAGCCTAATCTTAAACGATATCGACCAAGGTACTTATTGCTTTCATCACCATCATAATAGACAGTCTCTTTACTCTCATATCTTAACCTTAGATCGCCCTTGAAATGGATTCTATCCAAGATGCTTTTTTCAGTTACTGGTGTAGAAATTTCTTTTTTAATCTCTTCTATTCGTTCATTTGGTGTGATGACGTCTGCTTCAGCTATTAGTAGTGTCGTCATTGTAGCCGATAATACTAATACAAGTATGGTCCTTTTCATTTTAGTCTTTCCTTTGTGAATTTAGGAATTGTAAAAAAAAAGTATTACAAAAGTATTACACAAATGTTACCAATTATGTTAACTCATTTTAAACGAATAATAAATTGAGATAGTTTTGTGAGAATATAAAACTTCATATAAGTTTAAGATATAAAAAAGTTGTCATCTGAATTCATTATTCAGATGACAAAAAAGATTACCATTTTACCTCAGAAGTAAACATGAATCTATCACTCTCAGAATCAGTTCTTGGGTCTTTTATACCAAGGTAGTTTCCGATGAACTCTACATTTTTATTCCATTTATATGTCAAACCGGCAATGGTGTTTTCCCTTGGTTCATCAAATGAGTCAAGACTCCATCTGTCATATCTTCCAATGATATTCCAATCAGACAGTGATTCATCAAAAGTCAATAATCTGAGTTCACCATTAACAGAGTATCCATCACCCTTATAATCCTCATTTGCTTCTGTAGATTTTAAATAGTTCGCTGCGATCAAAAACTCTGGCTGATTATAGATAGCATTGAAACCATACCAGACAAAGTCACCTGTCTCTTCATCACCTTTTTTATCATAGTCAGTGTTGTATTGCCCATAAAAAGAAACATCAGCATAAGTATCACTTTTACCTACATGTTTTTTACCCGTTCCAAGTAGGTTAGCCGTCAATCTCCATTCAAGACTAAGCCCATTGTCTTCTTCATCATCTGGATGAAAAATACCATGATATCCTTCACCGTTAAATACACCTATCTCAGATGAGAAGTAATCAAGTTTTGTTTTAAAGTTTACCCCAAGGTCTGCTGAGTTTGTAAAATCAGCATCTTGCTTTTCTTCCACAAATGTTTTGGCGATCGATCTGTAAAACCAACCATGATGTTCTTCATAATCGATCCATGGTCTGTGTGACTGACCGAACTCTGCACCTGTGAATGGAAGAATGTCATTAATGTAAAGATAAGCATATTTCAGTCTTACCTCCCAATCTCCCTGATTGGCTCCATCACTTGTGATTTGTGTTGTGTCCAAAGTAACTCTTATATAGCTTTTTGGATCTTCAAAAAAGTACCCTTTTACTTGAAGATAATTTCTTCTTGTCTCAAAGTAATTATCTGTATAACTTCCCCCGGTGGATGTATCTTTTATTCTATTAGATACAAACCCAATATAGTGCAGCCCTGAAAATTCCAGTTTAGATGCTTTTGAAAAAGTCGGTGTTTCTTTACCATATTGTGCTTCTAAAGTCTCTACCTTTTTTTCCAAAGAAGCAATTTTCTCATTCTCTTTTTTGCTTGATACCACATGTTGACTTGATGCCACATACTTACGAGGTGTACTTTTTTTATGTACAACAGGTTTTTTTTCTGCTTTGAGTTTGGCATTTTCTGCTTCAAGTTTAGCAAGACGCTCACTCATCTGCTTCATCATGACTTTCAGCTCCGCTATTTCAGAAGCAGTATCCGCCAATCCTCCAGTTGTAGCTAACGTCATAATTGTAGCTGTTGAGAGTAAGATGTGTTTCATATTTCTCCTTTTTTAAATCTTGAAATTTAAAAAAAGTATTACAAAATTGTTACCAATTATGTTAACCATTTAAAAAGAGGCTTTATGGCACTGTAAATATACATCTACAAAATGTGAGAT
>DATCTA010000228.1:0-2036 GCA_036568165.1 Sulfurovum sp. | reverse complement strand
GAGAACAAATTGGAGACCATTATGCAGCCTTTTTCCCAGGCAGACTCCAGTACCACAAGAAAATTCGGAGGTACAGGACTCGGGCTGAGCATCAGTAAATCTCTGATCGAACTCCTGGGAGGCAAGATGCATATCATCAGCGAGGAGAACAGGGGCAGTACATTCTACTTCGAGATAGACACTGAAATTTGCAGATCATCTCAACAGCATAACCATAGAAAGGAGACCCTGACAGATACTTCTTTACCCGTTCCAAAAGAGTATACACGTGACCTTCAAAAAACTAAAAACGTAAATATTTTAGTCGCTGAAGACTATGAGGTCAATCAAATGTTTATCGGTATGCTGCTTAACAAATACGATGATGTCCGTTATGATTTTGCCAATAACGGTGAAGAGGCTATTGATATGTTACATAGCGGGGCTTATGACATTGTTTTAATGGATATCAATATGCCGGTCATGAACGGATATGATGCGACCATCATCATCAGAAAAGAGCTAAAACTTGATATACCGATCATCGCCTTGACCGCAAATGCCCTTGAGGGAGACAAGGAAAGGTTTCTGGACATTGGTATGGATGATTATTTGGCAAAACCGTTGGAGATCACGAACATAGACAAGATGCTCAACAAATACAGGCCCCGTTAAGTTATTGATTTACGGCAGCCTGCATCTCGAATAGAAAACTATGAAGAGATCAGTGCAGTTCCAAAGTTGTTCTGATCTGTTTGGGCATATAGTATTTGAACTGTTTGGGATAGATGAAAAAGTCGATCTCACCCTTTGCCTCTTCCAGTTCGTTCCATCCCTTGATATCAAGATTGATCGCAACCACACCCAAGGCAGGAATTTTCGAGACAGCCCCCCCTGTCATCATCTTCGCAAATTCTGTCACTTGAGGATTGTGTCCTACAACCAAAATACTGTTAAAGTGGTTTTCCTGCATCATCAGTGTCTCTTTAAGCGTTTTGGGCTGTGTGAGATAAAGCTCCTGAAGATAATACCTAGGTCCTTCAAATTCAAGTTTCTCTGCAAGTCCGTCTGCTGTTTCCTGTGTTCTGATAGAACAGCTCGAAATGATCAGGTCCGGCAAAATACCCTGCAACTTCAAGTAAGAACCTATCGTATTGATATCTTTACGACCTTTGTTGGTAAGCCCCCGTTCAAAATCACTTGTTTCGGGGTCTTGCCAGTCTGACTTCGCATGTTTGATAAGGTAGATAGTTTTGATGTGAATACCTTTTAATTTTATTTAAATATCAGAATGGGACTACATGCGTCCTAGCTCTTTTGACATAGAGTCGGACGCTTTGTCCATGATCATTTTTGCCAATGCGACATTTCCATCATCTCTGAAGATAGAGAAAACATTCAGTTTTGTGAAGTTGTCTTTGGAAGTTGCACCCGCACTGTTAATGAGGAACACATGTCCATCCAGTGTCTTTGCTTCAATAGAAGATGCTTCACTGAAACCGACGTCCAAAGAAGATTCTGAAACCATGCGGTAAGCATCATTGAAGATACTCGCCGAGTAGGCGATGTCTGTACCGGTATTGTCATTGTCAAGATATAGTGTTTCTCCCGAGTAGTTTAATACAGCAGAGCCAAGGTAGCCATTTACTGCACGAAGCCTTTTCATTGAGTTATCAAAGTCGATCATTGTATTTATCCTTTAGTTTAATATATGTATTATGCTGCTTGATTAAGCTGTGTCATGAAATCGTTAAACGTTTCAGCACTTTGACCATTTTCTGCCAAGAAGTCCATCAAAGCCTTCTCTGATGCTTCAACACCGTCTTTTTTCTCTATTTCCAACAGTTTTGCATATAGGTCGGAAATAGCCTCTTTTGCGCTGTCAGAGACCATTCTACGCGTTGAAACATAGTTTCTGAATGAACCATCCGGGTTTTTCGCAACCCTCACCTGTGCAAGTACCCAGTAATATCCGCCGTCTTTACAAAGATTCTTTACATATGCGTTGACATCCTTTCCCTCTTTAAGATTCTCCCATAGATATTTGAAAACTACTT
>DATCTA010000227.1:0-15252 GCA_036568165.1 Sulfurovum sp. | reverse complement strand
ATGGTACGTAAAAAAAGTTGACGGGAGTTTATAAGAGACTCAAGTTTACGCAAAGCATCATCAAAGGCGTTTGAAACCTGTGCTATCTCATCTTTCTTGTCGCTTCTCACTGAAACACTCAGGTCTCCCTGTGAAACTTTTTCTATCTGCTTTTGTAGTGATTTGAGCGGCTTTAAACTTCTGGTCAGCCACACATAAAGCAGTATCAGAAATAACAAAGAAAGAAGATACCCAATAAACAAATTCCATGGTATAGTATGTGTTTGTTTATCCAGAAGCAGCAGTTGGAACCTTGGGTTCTTCATGTAAAGATAGAACCGGTCCTTCATGCGAAGTACTTCAAACCCTTGTCGCATTACTTTTCTTTTTTTTATGACTTGCGAACTGTCACGGATATGCTCTATCTTGTTTTTATCTTCTATAAGTCTGAAATTACTCTCTTCCAAAAAAAGTTTTACTGTAGGGTCTGAAAAGTCTACTGTTCCCTCATATCTCATACTTTGTCTAAAATGTTTGTGTAAGAAGAGTGAGGTCTGTGTATATCTTTTTTCTATGTTCTGCAGATTTTCAGATCGCTCAATATAGAGAAAGGAAGCAAAAAAAGCGGTGACAAAGATAAAAGAGATGAGAAAAATCACCCGTATCTTATTGTAAATGCTCATGAAAGCAACCTGTAGCCCACACCTCGAACGGTCTTAAGCTCAATCTCATCACCCAGTTTTTTTCGTAGTCGGTTGAGTATCACTGCAAGAGATCCGTCTGAACCCTGCTGGAATACTTCTGAGCCATATAGTATCTGCTCTTTGGAGACCGTTGCTCCTCTATTTTCTATGAGAGTTTTAAGCACTGCATACTCACCTGCTGTAAGATCCATTGGAACACCATCCAAAAAAACAGACTCTTTTGAAACATCTAAAATGAGACGATGTTTGGGTTCTTCTTGAGAATGGTTTTTTTTATAACGTCGCAACAAAGAGACTATACGCGCATACATCTCCTGGGGATCATATGGTTTAGGAAGATAGTCATCTGCACCCAGCTGCAAACCTATGACCTTGTCACTGAGATCAGAGCGCGCAGATGAAATGATGATAGGGATGTCATACTTACTGACCACTTCTTTACACACTTCCAAGCCATCTATTCCCGGCAGCGTGAGATCAAGTATAAGAAGATCATATTTCTCGATACCTGCACTCAGTCCGAGATATGGATCTTCATAATTGGTCACTTCGATATTGTACTGTTTCAAAAAGGCAGTCAGAAGTGATGCATAGCCTGCATCATCTTCTATCATCAAAATCTTTGTCATAGGACAATTATAACCTTATTTCTGCTTTTCTTTCAGAAGTGTTGCAAACTTTTCACGTTGCTCAGGTGTCAATAGATTGATCGTCTTTTCAAACCCTTCTGCACGCTTTTCTATCCTGTTTTGTGCTTTTTTCATAGCATCATCGATATAGGCCTGTTTATCAAAACCTTCAGCGCTT
This sequence comes from Sulfurovum sp., assembly GCA_036568165.1. GTDB lineage: Bacteria > Campylobacterota > Campylobacteria > Campylobacterales > Sulfurovaceae > Sulfurovum. The sequence continues at coordinate 13,762 of DATCTA010000227.1, read as the reverse complement.
ACAAATGCACCCATATTGGCCATACCTTGTTTGCCATGTCTCTCTGATCTGGTCTGCATCATTTGTGCACGCATCTGCTTTCTGTTTTCATCCAATGCATTCTGCTGTTCAACAGTAAGATCCAGTTTTTGATAGATCTCCTGCATTGCAGCCCTGTTATCATTTCTTTTTTGACACATCTTATCATTCTCTTTACAAGCCGGCCCTGCGTGTACTGCAGTTGCACCTACTAATCCTGTCATTGTTACTATCGCTAATACTTTTAATGTTTTCATTTTTATACCTTTCAATTTATATGGTCTTTCGACAATGGTATTATGAAACATGAATATAAACGAAGTTTTACCGAATTTTTAACGAACTTTAACGAGAATACGTTAGTTAATTGTCACAGATGATATGTAATGGTTATTTTAAAAATTTCTGGAAGTCTATTTGAAAGAAGTGCATACGGTCAGGCATTGCTGACCATATACTATTTGTTTGTTAAGATTAAGATGCTTTCGCTGCTGAAATTGTTCCACAATTCTCAACAACATCTTTTTTATAATAACTTAATGCTACTTGATCTACATTTTCTTTATCCATCGTATCTTTGAATGCATGTGCATATTTGATAGATGTTTTACAAAGTTCTATATCCGTTCTTTTCTCTTCAAGACTATTTAGCTTGATCTCTGTATTGAAATTGTTCATCGTTGCATAACCACTTATCGCCAATGTACTTACTACGGCCATTAATAATAACTTTTTCATTTTAAATCCTTATGAATATTATTTGTTTAACTAATGCTAGTATAGCGAGATGAATCTTAAATTAAAATAAAGTTATACTTATGATTATTATAAGTATAACAGATGATAGAATACTTGACCATATTGAAGAGGTTCGGGAAAGTGAGGAAATAGTTTAAGATAGTTTATTTTTTTAATCTAGGCAGACAGCATCGTTTATATTTCAAACCGCTTCCGCATATACATTTTTCATTATTGCCAAAAGAGACTTTGTCTTCGTAGATCTCACCATCGACATATTTATACATATCGTTTATCTTTGCAAATGTCGATCTTTCATGGTGAACATGCTGTACATGGTCAAAGATATAGTAGGCCTTGAACTCAACTATGTCCTCACTTGCATCTATGATCTCCAGATGCTGCCAAAAACTGTTATCTGCCCAGTCCTGTATGAATTTCAGTTCTTCATCACTCCAGGTATGATCATATGTTGTTGCCTGAAGATAGTTCACATCACCAACGCAGTAGGCACTGTAGCGAGACCTCATCAAAGCCAATGCAGTTGTTGGTATCTTCTCCACCCTTAATATGGGTTCACAACATTCTGAAAAGAGCAATCCGCTTTTACAATAACATTTATCCATTTTAATCTTTATCCTGTTTTTGTTTTTTGCATCATACCATAAAAAGCACATTCTTCTTTGAATCAACTCTACATCTTTATGATAGAATAGTATAAATAATTCATTACTAAGAGACATCATGGAAAGACAAGAAATCATAGATACATTCAAATCGCATTACAAGAGGGATTTGAGAAAACAACTCGTAAAAACCCTTCTCAAAAATGAAAAAGAAACGAAAAAACCTGATTACAAGATGATCAACCAAATGTTTTTATTTGTGCAAAAAGAGCTGAACTGGAAAATCCCTGAAAACCCTAGTGCATGGGATTACACACCACTTGAGATCATGGAAGATATCTTTCCACATATAGAATCTACAAATTGGTATGCGTTGCAGGTCTCTACTGCCAAAAAAATGATCGATGCCCTAGAAAAAAACAAAAGAGGATAAATCAGTTTTGATCATGCATAACCTATATTCATATTACAGGAAGATAGCCAATGCCTGCTAGTAAAGATCTCCCTCTAAACAATATCTTCATCCCCTCAAAAAAGCCTTCAAAAAAACTCATGGTCATTCTACATGGCCGTGGCGACTCATCCCGGGGATTTATGTTTCTGCCACCCTATCTTAAACTGGAGGATATGAACTATCTTTTACTTGATGCACCCTACTTCTATTATGGGGGTTTCTCATGGTATGATCTGCCGCCAAATCAATTGGAGGGAATCGCTTACTCCAGTGGTATACTTGCTGATATCTTCGATACCCTCTTTGAAGAGGAGTTTGATGCTAAAGAGAGCTTTTTGTTCGGGTTCTCGCAGGGTGCACTGCTAACTTTTGAATTTGGTGCTAGATACGAAAAAGTACTTGCAGGGTACATTGCAGTGAGCGGCTATATCTATGACCCGGAGAACCTGCTACAAGAGATGAATCCGAATGTCAATCATTCCAACTGGTTATGTACACACGGCATCTATGATGACATTTTGCCTTATGACACCACCAGTTCCCAAATAGAGTTTCTTCAGAACAATGGATTTGACATCACATTCAAAACTTATCCAAAGGAACACTCCGTTGCCGAAGATGAGTTGAACATGATAGCCGAATGGATCAAAACCAGATAGCGATCTAGATCGATACTGTTAGAATTCAAGTCCGAACAACAGTTTGGCTGTTTCCTTATTGTTACCGACTTCAGGGTCTGGATTGCTGTCATCAGTCAAGCCCAGTGCCAACTTGACAGAGAAAAAATCAAAGAGCGGTACGGTGAAATTCAAATTGCTTCTAAATATCCAGTCATTGTTCATATCCTCGATACTTGGAAAATACAATACCCCTCCGTCTATAATGAGACTGTTGATATATGGCACGTTCTCAAACTGATAAGCACCACTCAACCCAAATGCGCCTGCCACAAAGTCGTTGTCAGGATAGGTTTCTGTATACTCAGTCATTGTGTAAGCAAGACCGATAGAAGGCTCCAACCATCTGGTCCTGTCCAATCTGAATCTGTAACCATACCCAACGGAAGGGATATAACGGTCTTTTATGTGTCTAGGACGGTCATACTCACCTATCATTAGCGAATATAAAAATTGGTTATTTGCAAAATGATTTTTATACATTAAAGATGCCGTAAGCTCATCTTCACTCTCTACTTCAGGAGAATCTCCTGCTTGTGTCGTCTCAAAAGCATATTCGATATTAAAAAGGAACTCATGTTCGGCCAGTTTACGTCGTAGATTGAGCATAATGTCAACACTATCCTTGTTGTTTGTACCGCTTTCAGTCTCCAGACCGACATTGATGTTTCCTTTGGTATAAGGAAATTTATTTCGAACTCTATTCTCAAAAGAGCCATCGTCAAGCTCAGAGATCACAACATTATCAATATCTGATATTTTGATCGTCCTGCTTTTTTCTCCTTCAAGCACTTTGATATATTCATGGTCTTCCAAACCTACAATGCGGCCTTCTATATCGATACGTTTAAATGATATATGATAGGTATATTCTGTATTGATCGACTCGATATCTTTATACTTGATATGATTCACCCCATCACTGTAAAGCAACTTGAAAGAGAGTCTCTCAGGACCAAATTTCATGATCTTTCCATACAAGACCATTCCGTGTACTACGATCGTATCTTTTATCTCTTCATCCGCAGCTCTTTTCTGTTGATCTACCGCACCATATATTGTGAGTGTAGATACAATAAAAAACAAAAAATATTTAGACAACTTAACGAACATATGTAAACCTTTATATATAAACTGCCTAGGACCACGGAACGCCAGAGAATCTATACGTTTCAAACCTTGCACGATATATTATCCTTTTCTTTTCTTTGCGTCAACCTCATAATTATTTAATAAAATCTATAGACTTAGTTGACATTTAAAAATTTTTTGGCTACAATCCCGAAAATTTTTAAGGAAAAGAGATGCGAAAACTATTTGCAATACTTTCAATGTTCACTGTAATTATGGCATATGCGTCTAATGAGAACAGTGTAAACAGTATGGAAGAGATATCAAACAGCCTCACAGAAAATGTATCATATAAACATATGAGTACTGCACAATTGCAAGAAGAGGTAGAGAGACGCAGTATAAATGGAGATTTGTCTTTTGACATGGGGTTGGAACTAATTAAAAGATGGTCAAACAAATAACATCTTTCCGACTTCTTTTCCCCCCCCTTCCCCCTTCCTTTCTTACCAACGCCATCATTTTAAGTAAAAACTCCATCAATAAAATGCCAGTGATGAGACCTGTCCTTTTGAAAAAAGTTTTGTAAAATAAGCTATAATGACAAAAAGGAGTCCATGATGAAGCAGATAAAATTAGGAAGTATTTTATTCACACTTTTACTGGCTATGGGTACACTACATGCAGATGTAAAGCGTTATGAAGTAAAGTCCGGGATCATTGAGTATAAAAGCAGCGGAGGCGGAGAAATGATGGGTATCAAGACCCAAATGTCCGGAACGAATAAAGTGGCTTTTAAAGAGTGGGGAGCGGTAGAACTGCATCAAAGTATGACCAACTCTGTTGTTATGGGAAGAGAAGAAAATATACAAGATACCATTAAGATCGAAAACGGGAAAGTATATGTCGTTGATTATGAAAAGAAAGTCATTTCTGAGTATGACCCATCTACGTTAATGCAGTCGCAATATAAAGACCTTATCAAAAGTGCTAAAGAGATGATAGTAGATATGGGAGGTAAAAAAATAGGAGATGAGACCATCCAGGGCTATGACTGTGAAGTATGGGAGATTCCTCAGGCAAAGTTGTGGCTTCATAAAGGTATAGCGCTAAAGACAGTAGCTAACGTTATGGGGATCACAAATACCATGGAAGCAACTATTATCCAATTGAATGTTATCGTCCCAGATAAAGATCTCCAATTACCTGATTTTCCAATAAAGACCATACAAGAGTCCGATCTGCCATCCCAAATGCCACAATTGACTCCTGAACAGATGCAGCAAATGCAGGAAATGATGAAGAACTTTACACAAAAATAAGGAACATAAGATGAAAAATGTACTTATCATTAACGGACACCAAAGATATGATCAGATCGCAGAGGGCAAATTAACAAAACGCTTCATAGATACGGCAAACGACTTTTTTATTGAAAACGGGTTCAATGTAAAACACAGTACCATAGAAAGCAACTATGATGTCAATGATGAACTTGAAAAACTTGCTTGGGCAGATTATATTCTTTTTCAATATCCAGTCTATTGGATGGGTGTACCATGGATCACGAAAAAATATATTGATGAAGTCTTCTCCGGAGGGATGGGGACTGTAACATTTGTAAATGACGGTAGAAGCAGGGAAGATGCCTCAAAAAGATACGGCAGCGGAGGCCTGATGAAGGGAAAAAAATATATGTTGAGTCTGACCTATAACTGCCCCGATACCGAATTTGACAATAAAGATGGTTTCTTTGATGGTCTGTCGTTGGATCAAGCAAATGTTGCAACACATAAACTGTTCCAGTTCTGTGGTGCACAACCCTTAGAATCGTATGCAATACATGATGTCTTTAAAGAGAAGTTGGATATCGATTCCGAACTAGAACGCTTCAGAAACACATTGAAAAGAAATTTTGTATCATAAATGGAGATCTTACTGATCTTCCATTTGTGCACATATCCTTCCTCTTCTGATCTGTCACTTATCTAATGCAAGTTTAGTCAAAATCAAAATCAACGGTAGAATCAAAATGCCATGTTTCCAGACAATCCCAGAATGATTCACCTTTAATATCATTTTTCACTTCATCAACAGGTGTTGTCTCGATATCGTACAGATACTTGTCATAGACTGTTTCTCTCTCATGTGCAAGCGGTGTATCACAGTCACATTCCTGGTACCATTCAAGTGTATTCCCATCTGTCTTCACTGCTTTTTGCATTGCATTTACGATATAGGAACCATCGGGCTCCTGCATAGCAATACTTCCGTCTGTCAATGCAGTAAAGAAAGCTTTCATTTTGAGCTTATCTATTTTCGCTTTTACTTTATATAACATGTCAGGTCCTTTCACACCTAAATTGCAGTATATCCATTAGTATAAGTAATCATTGTATAATACCATAACTATTCCATAAGGTAAACAATGAATATCACCTATAAACTCTCACCAGAAGAATATCTTCAGGCAGTCAATCTGCATCATAAAAAAGGGTCAAGACTTCTAAGGCTTGCCATCTACATAGCTTTGGCAGCCATCATCGTCATTTTCGGTACTGATTTTTCAAATACACGCGAGGTGATCACGAACATCATAGCTGCCTTTTTCTCCATCTCTTTTTATATGCTATTTGTGCGTATGCTTACTACTTACCAGGCCAGAAGTGTCTATCAAAAAAGTAGTATATTGCCTCATGAGACCACACTGCATATCTCAGGAAAAGGTATCAGGATAGATAAAAACAACAAAGATATTTCGATACCGTGGAGTGCATTCAACAAATACAAAAGTGATGAAAATTTCTACCTGCTCTATACTAATCCGCGCAGATTCAATGTCATCCCTGCACGTGCACTGAATGAAAGTCAGAAAAAAGAGTTTGATGAGTATCTAAAGAAATATATTTCCCAGGACTGATCTATATCATAGGGATGGCCCATTGTTTATAGTAAGCGATCAACCTCAGTACCATACCTGTTACAAATACAATGATCATGCTTGTGAAAGTGATCATATCATAAAGATCCAAAACATAGAACGTCAAACCGATTAGAAGAGCGATCGTTCCGTAGAATCCTGTTTTGAGAACGAAAGGGATCTCATTGATGATGACATCCCTGATGATACCCCCTCCAACGGCTGTTACAAAAGACAAGGCCAAGACACCGGTCAGATTGAGCCCTGATTCTATGGCTATGAGTGAACCCGTGATACTAAAAGAGATAAGCCCGATAGAGTCACTGAGTATAAAAAGGGGTTTGTTCTCGATGCTGTCTCTTTTATGAAACCTAAAAACCACCAGGATGATCATGACCACGAGTATCGTCAGTGCAGGTTCATTATGCGTAAAAGTATAAGGTGCTCTATCTACAGCGATGTCTCTTATGAGCCCACCGCCAAGCGCTGTAAGAAATACAGAGATCAATGTACCCAGGAAATCCAGATTGTTTCGTGCAGCCACAAAAAAACCTGAACTCGCAAATGCGATGATACCGATATACTCTGCAATTTCAAACATTCATACTACTCTTTACTATTCTGAGACACAGGAGTTACCTTGAGAACCCCATTTTACGATAATACCTTTTTTGTTCGTCTCAAGGAAGAGTTTACAGGTCTTCTGCACCACATCAGTACTATAACCGAACATACCGTAACCGCCATGATAATATGGCCAATATCCATATCCCATGGACATCGTAGGATAGCTGTATATTCTTGATCTTTGATAGACATAGACCTTATTGTTATTTGGAAGTACATAGGTACTGTCAGGATACCCTATCTTGGCTATCAGATCATTGATATCCTTCCCTACCCAGGAGTTATATTTGTTTACAAAATTCTGATGTGTCGCACAGCCTTGCATGAACAAAACTGCGATGATAAAAAGTGTAGATTTCAAAATAATTTTCATGATGTTTTCCTTTTTAAATGACTATCTCTATAATTTTTTGACAGTATACTATTTTTATGAAATAAGTATGAACTTACTTCACAAAATAATAGATAATATTCCACCTCTTTTAATCACAGATTCCATTTTATAGTATACAATAAATGTAAAGTTCTGTATATGAGGCTTGTCTTGTTCACATCATTTTTAGAAGGTTTTTTACTGGGCATGGGTGCTGCCATGCCTCTTGGCCCCATCAATATACTTATCATGAACCATGCACTTAGAGAGTATAGAAGTGCAGTGCTCATTGGTTTTGGTGCAATGAGTGCTGATATACTCTATCTTGTATTAATCCTGCTAGGTATCTCTGCTTTTTTCAATCAGCCTCTAATATTTAATCTTTTAGGTGCTCTTGGAAGTACTTTTTTACTCTATCTGTCCTATCTGATATTCAAAGGCAGGAATAATCCACTACACTCAAACAAAGAAAAGTTAACCCCAAAAAACCTTTTTGCATTTTATCTTCAAGGATTTGTACTTACCTCCATCAACCCTTATACCGTTGCTTTTTGGCTCAGTATAGCAGGCTATACAGCCCATAAAAACTTGGAGCCTTTTATTACCATTGCCGGCATGATGTGTGCTATATTTCTATGGATCACACTCATGCCCTATTTTGTGCATCGATCCAAACACAGGATCACTCAAAAAACAGCCTATTATTTCAACCTCTTTTCCAGTATTCTGCTTTTAGGATTTGGCCTCTCTTTGGCTGCAAATCTCTTGATGCACAACTAACCTGTAAAAGGCTTCAAGATCACTTTCAAACTTTGATGAAATAATAATCAATTTTCACCATCAATTCATAGTTTGATACGTTATACTCTTAGTATGATGAAAAAAATAATTTTGACACTCTATTTTATCGGTACCATCACATTTGCCAATGCAGAAAAAGACCATCATATTCCCTCTTATGATCTGTCACATTCTTTGATGCAAACTATTCAAGATGATGCCATAATCTATGGAGATGGTAAAAAGATCATTTATGTCTTTATCGATCCACTGTGTCCCTACTCACGTAAATTTGTCACTATGGTCTCTAAAAATCCAAAAATGATCGAAAAATATCAATACCATTTTTTTCTCTATAGTGTTCCGCGCTTGAAATCAACTGATGTCGTCTCTGCCATCTATAGGTCAAAAACCCCTATGGAAACTCTTTTAAACATTATGGTAGAAGACAAGGTCCAACATGACAAAAATGATCCAGTGACCAAAGCCAGGGTTGATCGGATCGAAAAAGTGGGTAAAGAACTGCATATACTGAAACGTCCATACATCTTTATCGTAATGTGATGTCTGAAAAGGATTTTAAATGACCTACTATCATACTCCCGATATGAACCGATATCTTGATACCGTCATAAAATATCGGCTTCATATCATTTCATTTTATTTGGTGTTGGCTGTCGTGATGGCTACACTCTTCACACCAAAATTTCTCTCATCCGATGCACTCTTCTGGCTCAATAATTCAAAACAACTGGAACAGACACAGTCAAAAAGTTTTTCAACGCATCATCTCTCTAAATTGGTGGTGAACATCGAAAACTTTGATGAAGAGACACGCCAATCTCTCCAGGAACTCCATGAAGCGCTTACCGCCATGAAAGGTGTACAGAATGTCTACTCACTCTTTAGTAAAGACCTGCTTGAAGCTAACAGTAAAGAGTCTGAATCAGGACTGCTTACAGTGGTCAATGCCGGGGATATGGATACCTTTGAACTGAGAAAACTGCTCAAAGAGTTACACAATCAGTACGGAAATGTCGTTGAGGATGATTTTAAAACATTCTACTATTTCATCAGTGGAGAGAAATTCATCGATATCAGTGAACTCAAGATTCCGGGGACTTATACCTACGATAGGAATGATGGAGAGATCGATTGGAATTTTTTGATCAGTTTCATTCTGATCGTACTTCTCTTCATTTTTTTGATATTTCGCCTGTTGTTCAAAAGTAACGTCACGTTCTTCAGTGCTGCTTTCATCATACTTTTGAGTACAGTACTGACCTTTACACTTATTGTCATGATAACCGGTATAAAAACCATCCATATCAGTATGCTGTTTATTACCGTCAGTATTGCCTTGGTCGATTTTCTCTTCTTTTATTACCGCTGGCATGTTTCGCAGTATAAGGTCAACAGACACAATGCACTGATAAAGATGCTGAGCCGAGGTGTGCAGCCGGCATTATGGACATCATCCCTTACGGTACTTGGTCTTGGAAGTTTAGTGTTCATTGATTCCCATATCATCAAACTGTTAAGTTTGAGCGTGATCCTCTCTTCAGTGATAGCGTACATTCTGAATTTGACGTTTTTACCTGCTCTTTTAAGTTATTTCAGAATTGAACATGCCCATGTACCGTATGTGAAACTAGGCTATAAACTCACTTTTAGCGAACTGCACTACAACAGGAAGTTTCTTTTTGGTTTTTTGACACTTACCTCTATCCTCATGGTATTAGGATTCTATTATATCTACAGTAAAAGTGGAAGTTTTTACAGATTAAAGGTTAAAAATGAACAAATAGAACTTAAAATCCCATACAACAGGATCGACCTGCCGTTTGTCCAGACCATAGAAAAATTCACGGAAGCATTAGAGGAACGCTTTGAGGATGAGATCGAAGATGTTGTTTCCATATCGACTATCATCAATAATCTCAACAGTGCAAATACACAAACCAATGCGTTAGATGAAGAGGCTTTGGAACAGGCACTCTTTTACATGGACCTCTATGAAATGAGTGAGAAATACTATGATGAGAGTGCCATCAAAATGGTGATAAATATTTCAGATATCAACAAGGTTGAACTGATAGAGTGGCTGATGCATTATAAAGATATCGAACTCTATTTCATAGATCATGCAACACTGATCTGGAGTGCAAAATACAACCAGACCATTTTGCTTACAAGTTCTCTTTTCTCAGCGTTACTGCTTATCGGGCTTATCACAGGATGGATCTTCCGCTCCAAAGCGATGATATTTGTCGGTTTTACTGTCAATGTGATCCCGATCGTGTGGTTTGGATTGATCGTAAGTCTTTTATCTATTCCGATCAGCCTTGAAATGCTCATGGCTATGGCTATCTCACTTGGACTTGCATCTGATGCTACGATCCATTTCGCATTTAAATATTTTCGATTCCGCTATTTTGGACGTTCAAGAAAGCATGCACTTGAAAAAATGTATTTTTATTCGGGTATACCGGTCATTATCGGTTCCTTCACGCTTGTACTGGTTTTTTTAATGTTATATTTTACACAGATACACTCCTTGGAACTTATCGGGATCTATAGCGCGAGCCTGATAGTACTGTCACTACTTACAGACCTTTTCATCCTGCCGGTAATGCTTCTGTTCATAGACAGACCATCACGAAAGTGATCCAAAAATAACCCTCCTAATCTAAATAGTGTTATAATGCGGCAAAAACAGAAGCGAGCAAAATAATATGGCAGATAAAGATGTGAACTATGCATTTCCATGGGGGTTCCATTTAGGTGACCTGCATAAAGACAATGACACCATCCCTTTATATACCAATAGTAATGATGGCGGATTCTGTCTTTTGTACGACAGTGCCTCTGAAGCCAAAGTGGACAAGCTCCTTGAGAGCCTATGCCTAGAGCTTCTTTCCACCATGCCAAATGAGAGTCTAAGGGTGGATCTTTTTGATTCTGGCAGAAAGAAGTTCTATCATCTTTCGCCTTTGCAGTATCTCCAACTTTACAGGAGAGCTTTTGACCAGGAAATGATGTTGATGTTTTTTGAAGAGCTTGAAGAGACCATATTCTCACGTCATACGGAGTTGTTGTGCTGCAATAGACCTACGATAAATGAACACAATCAAAAATCCAAACTTAAAAAAATGTACCATCTCGTACTGATCAATTTGGAGATCTTTCCAACTGAGGAGATCGAGTTAAGAAGGATCAAAAATTTTGTAGAATCAGCCTATCAAGCGGGTGTCTATGTCATAGCTTTTGCCAATCAAGAGATAGAAGAGAATGAAAACAGTGCCATACAAACGATCTTGGAATATTTCAAGACATTGAAAGTGACACAAGGTGAATTTGACATCACAAAAGAGATCTTTGAATTTAATGAACTTCTGGATGACCATACTTTTGAGTCATTGGATCTTGACAGAAATGATCTGTTGCAGCAGACACTCGCCAATGCAAACCTTGAAAGTTTTCTCAACCCTGAGAACATAAAACTCGAAGAGAATACAAAAGTTAAATAGCTTTATATTTTGAGAAACTCAAAATATAAAGCTATATAGATCATTCCTGATCCTCATCTTCATCATCATAAATACTGAAGACCGGCTCATATCCCATGTTTTGCAGTTTTTTATCCATTACTATGGCATCAAAGCCATGTACCTTGCAAAATGACAGTAATTTCACTATCTGTTCCCTAGTCAGTCCTGCCATTTCCAGCTCAAATTCAATTTCATCCAAAGTCATCATTAATTCCTTATTACATTGCGAGATACATATCACTGTATATTAACAATTTTAGCATTTTTTTTGGATTGTATCATCCATTGCTTAGAGTTTACAGCACAACCGTGATCAGTGATTTTTTCTTGCTGTAAAAAATAGAGTCTATAAACATGTCTTAGTCAAAATTTTACGAAGACGATCAGCTTCCTGCTGCATCTCCCACCAGTTTCTAAGATCACGTGCCTCTTGCCGTTGTGTATTATTGACGATACTCTCAAATGATTCACTGTCCATTTCTTTAAGAGCCTCAGACAGGTCTGATACACAGTCAACAAGATAGTCATAATCATAAGAGTGAGCGCACTCCAATATCTCATATGGAACCTCTTTGCCTTGTGATATCAGTACGTAAACATAGAGCTCACATGTTTTTCGCAGCTGCATCTCTTTATTTGTTGGACTCATGATAGGCTATCCTTTTTTATCTCATATTACTTTATCATTTTATTATATGTTGACTGACTAAAAGCATTGAGTATCAGTAACATTGCATAGGTAACCAATGAACCTACTTGATCGATCTTTGACAATACTATATTTTGTAATTTTGACATATTTGTTCCTTATATTCAATCTACTCTCAAATTAACCTATTTTTCCAGAATTGCGTGTATTAATCAGATAAATTTTGTCTTATTTAAATTATGTGTTACATTCCTATACAAAATATTAAAAAAAGTAGAATGTTAGCTTGGACTTTTAACTGCTATTTTTTAACTTCTTTAGATAAATCGGTCTTGCATTCATAAAAGTATGCATATTGAAATCACCTAAAAGGATGATGTTTTACATTTGATTAAAAGTTATAATATTAAAAGTAGATACTATTATAGAGGATTATATGAGACAATTTAAAAATATTGCGATGCTTATCACAGCATCTACCATCTTGTTTAACAACGGGTGCGGTGGTGGGATGAGTGCTCCCAGTGACGATGATAATATATCGGTAGTTAAAGTTACGGATTTGAGACAGGGTTATCTGGCCAAAGGTATTATTCTTGTTGATGAAGGAGAGAATTTCCGTTATGATCTTGGATTCTGTAATGATGAAATGACCATGAAAATAACTTTCGATCTTGATTTTGTTGACGATCAATACTCTGAGGGAACCTATGAAATCGTTGAAGAAAGTATCATAGTCTATGCCAACGGAGAAGCCATGATCGATACCGGTGAGTCAGGAGCACTTGAAGAGGGTAAAACTTATATTATTGAACAATCCAAAGGCAACTTAAATTGGTATATAGGAAGTATTTCTAAACAAGCGTGTATTGTAGAGCCTATATGATAAGGTCATTGATATTCCAGATCAGAAGCTCATCGCCAACCCGATAGAATGACCTGAAACATTTTCACCAAACGTATATCGGTATAGCAGTCTTGTTCTGGTGATGAAGACCTTATAATCACTTGAATCCAGTTCAAACCCAACACCAACAGTCGAAAGATAATTAAATCCAAGTGCATCACGTTGTGCTCCTAAAAAGGTAGTATTACTGCCCTCCAATACATAACGCAGAGGTTTATTGAGCATTGTAAAACCGGTTGGAGCACGCCAGCGTGTCCAAAGACTTATAATATTAGCATCCGATGATCCTTCAACTGAATCGTAATCAGAATTAAAACTGCGTAACTGTATATTTGTATAACGAAGTTCTAAATCCACCTCATAATCTTCTC
>DATCTA010000226.1:0-2945 GCA_036568165.1 Sulfurovum sp. | reverse complement strand
CTGTACACTCATTCACGTTAAAATGTGAAAGAACCATTTTCTGTGCAGCATTTGCAAAATAGATAGCCTCCTCACCTTCTGCCAACACTTTATCTACCACCTTGACATCATGTTCAAGTACTATATAAAGCAGTTTTCTCTCCTTGAACTTTTTAACCAGTTTCTGCCCGATAGGTCCATATCCGCAAATAATGATATGATCTTGGTAAGTGCCGCTTTGCAGTGCACGCTCACGTAAACCTTCAGGTTGCTTTTGAAGCATATCAGCCAATTTTTTGATGTTCTTCAATACAAACGGCGTCAAGATCATCGAAAGGACAATAGTGATGATCAGGATCTGATTTACGTATGTAGGGATCAAGTCATTGGATCGTGCAAGGGCCAGAATCGCCAATGAGAACTCACCTACCTGAAAAAGAGCCAACGCTGTTTTTAGTGCCGTTCTTTTCTGAACAAAGAAATGTAAAAGTCCAAAGATCAGCAGACCTTTGATCAGCATCACAGAAAGTAACAATCCTAAAATGATATGGCCATAATCTACAATCGAATGCCAATCTATCAACATTCCTATCGATACAAAAAATACTCCCAAGAGAATGTCTCTGAAAGGGATAAGATCCGTCTCTATACGGTAGCGGAATCTTGTTTCTGCTATCATCATACCGCCTATAAATGCACCCAAAGAGTAAGTAAACCCAAACAGGTGTGCCAAAAAGGATGCACCAATAACAACAAGAAGTACAGCTACTAAAAAGATCTCTTCTGATCCTGTTGACATGACCCAGCTAAAAAAGTGTTCAAGAAAATATTTACCGAGGATAAAAAGAATAAGAAAAACAACAATAGCCCCGGCTAAAGTCTCAAGAAGCAAGATCGAAACTGATTGTGTATCTGATGCAAAAAAAGAGACCATTAAAAGCAAAGGAACCACTGCAAGGTCCTGAAAGAGCAAGATGCCCAGAGTAGTACGCCCATAGCCGGAGTGGATCTCGTTGTTTTCATTGAGTATCTTCAGAACGATCGCTGTTGAAGAGAGTGCCAGTGCAAAACCTACGATAATAGCACTCTTGGTTTCCAGTCCAAATATATTAAAACCAAGTGCAGTGAAAAGTAACCCAGATAGTATCACCTGCAGTGAGCCATAAACAAAAACTTCTTTTTTCATCTTTTTAAGATGATTAACGGAAAACTCCAATCCTATCGTAAACATTAAAAATACAATTCCGAATTCTGCAAGATGAAATAACATCTCTTTAGAGTCTTCGGCAAAATGAAAAATAGATGAGATCGCAAAACCTGTAACTACATACCCGATTATCGTCGGGATATCATATCTCTTGAGAAAGACATTAAGCAGTGTTGATATACTAATGGTAATGATCAATATCAGCAGCGGATTTTCCATTCATTTCATCCTGTTTTTGTTTTATTATAGGTTGATTATAGCGATTCTAACCCCAATTTCACCAATATTTCGATAGAATCGCGATAAGAAAATATAAACAGTTAAGGAATATCATGGGACTCAGTATTGGATTGGTAGGATTACCGAATGTAGGAAAATCTACAACTTTTAACGCGCTCACGAAAGCACAAAATGCAGAGAGTGCCAACTACCCTTTTTGTACCATTGAACCTAACAAAGCTGTAGTACCTGTACCAGATGAGAGAATAGACATGCTTGCAAAGATAGTACATCCTGAAAAGGTACAGTACTCTACTCTTGATTTCGTTGATATTGCCGGACTTGTAAAAGGTGCAAGTAAAGGTGAAGGACTAGGAAACAAGTTTCTTTCAAATATTCGTGAAACCGAAGTGATATTGCACATTGTAAGATGTTTTGAAGATGATAATGTTGTACACGTTGAAGGTTCTATAGACCCTATCAGAGATGTTGAGATCATTGAACAGGAACTTCTTTTTGCTGATCTTGATGCAGTGGTCAAACGTATAGATACGCTTAAAAAGAAAGCCAAAGGTAATGACAAGAACGCAAAAGAGCAGCTTCAGGTTGCCGAAGCACTTTTGGCACATATCGAAGAAGGGCATCCTGTGTCTACATTCGCAGATAAAGAGAGTGACGGATTCAAAGCGATCAACAAAGACCTGCGACTGCTTACTTCAAAAGAGATCATGTATGGTGCCAATGTAGACGAGGAAGGTCTGGCGGAAGACAATGAGTTCGTCAAAGCATTAAAAAGCTATGCTGCAGAGAGAAACTCTGAAGTGATAAAACTCTGTGCCAAAGTCGAAGAAGAGATGGTAGACTTTGATGAAGAAGAGAAACAAGAGATGCTAAATGATCTTGGTGTCACACAGAGCGGTCTTGAGCAGATCATACACAAAGGTTTTGACAAGCTCGGACTCATGAGCTACTTTACTGCAGGTGTTAAGGAAGTGCGTGCATGGACAATTCGTAAAGGTACGACTGCGCCAAAAGCTGCTGCTGTGATACACAATGATTTTGAAAAAGGATTTATTCGTGCAGAAGTCATCAGCTATGAAGACTATATAGCATGTGGCGGTGAAAACGCAGCAAAAGAAGCCGGCAAGAACAGACTTGAAGGAAAAGAATATATCGTTCAAGACGGTGATGTGATGCACTTCAGATTTAACGTGTAAGAAAGGACTGTGATGAGAAACTTGCTTTTGATCGGATTGATCAGTTTTGCTTTAGTTGGTTGTGACACAAAAAAAGGGACATTTTTAAATACAGTAGAGAGCGAAAATGATCTTCCTACTGCAGTGGCGAAACTAGAAAGACTCATCAAAGAACAGAATTTGACACACTTTAGCACTATCGACCATAAAGAGAATTCCAGAAAAGTTGAAATGAACCTAAAACCTGAAACTGTTGTTATTTTCGGTAATCCTAGAATGGGAACGGTCCTCATGAACTGTAACCCTACCATGGGACTTGATCTGCCACTTCGTATGCTTTTTAC
>DATCTA010000225.1:0-4231 GCA_036568165.1 Sulfurovum sp. | reverse complement strand
CGCCATAGCTCTGCGCACCTATAGGGTTGTAGGTAATGTTCTTGATATCGTCTTTATTGAGAAGCTTGGGTGATTCATCTGCGAAAAAGAGACTTTTTACACGTCTGTACTCTTCGACTGTACCATGATAATCCAAATGGTCACTGGTTACATTCGTATGTACTTTTAATGCAAAGTTCAAACCTTCTATACGGTTTTGGTCTATCGCATGCGAACTCACTTCCATAATGAAGTAGTTGCAGCCCAGGTCCATCGTCTGTTTCATGTTGTGCAGCGTTTCTAAGATAGAAGGCGTTGTCATGCTCTTCTCTTCTATACGCCTCTCCTGGGCGAATAACCCTCTTGTTCCCTGTAGTGCAGGTTTCTCATCAAGATCGAGTAAAAAAGAGTAAATCGCAGCAGTTACAGTTGTTTTACCATTGGTCCCAGTCACACCAACGACCTTCATCTTCTCCAGATCCCAAAACCTGATAAGTTCATCTACGGTTATTGAAGGAGGTTTTGGATCTAGTTTCTCATAATAGGGAGTATTTTGTGCTGTTTTTAGAAAAAATGTATCTTTGTCTAACTTGCTTGTATCATCAGTGAGAAAAAGATAACCATCTTTTTGGAAATCCAATTTCACTATTTGTTTCCTCTAACGACGTGGTAGAGTGCCAATATATCCTGGTCATTTCCAAAGAGGCTGGCTGAAGCATCCAGATACCCTAAGGCCATTTCATCAAAACCTTCGTTGGCCAATTGTGTAACAAAATCTATAAACTCATCTTTATTGGTGATAACAACTTTGGTTGAGAACATGATGTCTTCAAATGTTTTTTTGAAACTACCTCTGCTTTTCACAAGCTCTTTGAAATCACTGTATCGTATACCATCACTATACTCAATCTGCTCCTCTAAAGGTTCGACCAAAAGTTCCTGGAGTTTATGCTTCGAACTGTCAAGGTTCTCGATCAACCCATCAATGATATCTACAGCGTTCTCTTTTTCGCTCTTGATCATCTGATAATAGTCAAACAGGGCTTGAGCTTCCTCTTCACTCTCAATTCCAAGATCACTTAGATAGACACCGATCCTAGCTTCATCCAGTGTAGGATAATCTCTTAAGATGAGTCCGTAACTTCTAAGAGCCTTGGCATACTCGCCCTGAAGGAATTCGTCTTCAGCTCTTTTGAGTAGTAAATCTTGACTTATCTTTGCCATATCTATCTTAATTGATCCAATTTATTTTCAAAACCAGCTGGTACATTGGTCACGGTGATCTCTGGGTGGATCAGCATCTGCATCTGTCTTTCTACACCAAACTTGATCGTAGTACCCGAACTGCTGCAACCAACACATGCACCTTGAAGCTGAACGTAGACTTTCCCATCTTTGATCGCAACCAATGAAATATCTCCTCCATCGAGCTTAATAGAAGGTCTTACCTTTTCTATTACATTCATTACTGCTGGTTCTAGTTCTTCATCTGAAAATGGTATCAATGTTTCTCCTTGTTTTACGACTGCTTAATAAAAGCATACCATAAACTATTATAACAAAATCATAGCAAAATCTTTGTGCTATGTTCTTAAAGCGTGTTATACACTAAAAGTGTAACTTTGTCAATGTTGTTAGGGTTGTTTTATAATTTAAAGAATAGTATCCAAGGCAGAGCCTTGAAATACTGGAGTTTCAGAGCAAATTATACGAGTTCGATAATTGCCATAGGTGCTGAATCACCTTTTCTCATACGTGTTTTAATAATTCTTGTATATCCACCGTTTCTGTCTGCATACTTTGGTGCGATCTCGTTTACAAGTGCATTTGTACACTCTTTGTGTTGTAACATTGCAAAAATTGCTCTGTGCGCATTGAAGTCTCCTGAAGCAGCTTTTGTAATAAGCTTTTCATAGTAACTTCTAAGCTCTTTTGCTTTTGGCAATGTCGTCTCGATTCTACCCTCTTTTGTCAAAGCAATAGAGAGGTTTTTAAGAAGCGCCGCTCTATGAGAAGACGTTCTGTTTAATTTACGGTAACCGTGCTTATGTCTCATAATATTCCTTTACTATAACAACTATGCTTTAAGTTGTTCTATTTTCTTTACAAGATTCACTCTTGTTACATCTGCAAGTTCAAAGTCTGGACCAAATCCGTGCTCTACTAGACACTCAGATATCTCATCTAAAGACTTCTTGCCAAGATTCTTGATATTTTTGATCTCATTCTCGCTCATCAATACCAATTCACCAAGGTATTTTATACCCGCTCTGTCAAGTGAGTTGAATGATCTTGCACTAAGACCAAGACTATCTACAGTCTGCATAAAAGGTTTAAGTTCGCTATCGTCACTGTTTCTTTTTACCGGTGCTACAGAGATATCTAGATCGAGTACCGTACTGAAAACAGAAAGTTGCTTGTTCATCACTTCTAATGCATTTGTAAACGCTTCAACCGGACCAATCTGTCCATCTGTTTGGATGTCAAATGTGATCTTTTCGAAGTTTGGATTATCTTCTACAAGTACAGGATCGATCTTATAGTTTGCTTTTCTTACAGGTGTAAAGAAAGCATCCAGGGCAATACTGTCGCTATCAACTTCATCTCTTAGGTCTTCACTTGGTACATACCCAATTCCTTTTGAGATTACCATAGTGAAGTTAAGTACTGCATCCTCATTAAGTGTAGCAAGTGGAAGATCACCATTCACAACTTCAATCTGATCATTGTTAAGATCCTGTGCAGTCACTTCTTTGTGTCCTGAGAAACTGTATTTTAATTCAACTCTGTCACTTTCGTCCTTGATCTTGAAACGAATGTTCTTAAGATTGATAATAAATACAGCAACATCTTCATGCATACCTCTAATGTTATCAAACTCATGTGCCGCACCTTCTATCTTGATCGAAATAGGTGCATATCCGATAGAAGAGCCTAAAATAAGTCTTCTAAGCGGGTGTGCGAGTGTAACAGCATAACCACTCTCAAAAGGATAAGCAACGATCTCAGCACGGTTTGCGCTAATTTCGTTTACTTCAACCTCTGTTGGCATAAATGGTGCAACTTTAATTTTTCTCATTAACTAGCCTTTTTTACTAACGATTATTTAGAGTATAGCTCAACAATTAGACGTTCTTCAACCGGAATTGCAATTTCTTCTCTTTCTGGAACTCTTGTGAAGATCCCAAAAAGTTTTTCTTTATCAACATCAACCCACTCTACCATACCGGTTTGGTTAGTTAGCTCGATCGCTCTAACGATCTGAGGGTTTGTTTTACTTTTCTCTCTAATCTCGATTTTTTGACCTGCTTTTACTCTAAATGAAGGGATATCTACTCTCTTCCCATCTACAAGTACATGTCCGTGGTTTACGAATTGTCTTGCCGATGCTCTAGTTGTAGCGAATCCCATTCTATACACAACATTATCAAGTCTCTGCTCAAGAAGTTGGATAAGGATAGAACCTGTGTTACCTTCTTTTGCGTTTGCTTCTTTATAAAGTGCTCTAAATTGTTTTTCACTTACACCATACATAAATTTAGCTTTTTGCTTCTCTTGAAGTTGAAGACCGTATTCACTGATCTTTGCTCTTCTTTGCCCATGTTGTCCTGGCGCATATGGTCTTTTTTCCAATGCACTTTTACCAGCGAGTCTTCTCTCACCTTTTAACCCAAGATCAACACCAAGTCTTCTTTCTAGTCTTTCAACTGGACCTCTATATCTTGCCATGCTTATACCCTTCTCTTCTTAGGTGGTCTACAACCATTGTGTGGAAGTGGTGTAATATCTTTTAAGAATGTTACACGAATACCTTCTGTTGCACCAATTGCTTTAACCGCAGTATCTCTACCTGAACCAGGACCCTGAACTTTGATCCCTACTTCTTTAATACCATTTTCCATTGCTTTTGCCATTGCATCAGCTACAGCTTCAGTCGCTGCAAAAGGAGTTGATTTCTTAGAACCTTTGAAACCTAGTGCACCTGCACTGCTCCAAGAGATAACATTTCCCATTTCGTCAGTCACTGTGATTACAGTGTTATTGAAAGTTGCAGCTACGTAAACTACACCTTTAGCAATACTTTTTTTTGCTTTTTTCTTAGCCATCTAACCTACTCCTTATGCCGCACCGACAGTTTTACGCTTACCTTTTCTTGTACGCGCATTTGTCTTTGTACTTTGTCCACGAACCGGTAAACCTTTTCTGTGTCTAAGACCTCTGTAAGAACCTAGATCCATAAGTGCTTTGATAT
>DATCTA010000224.1:0-17951 GCA_036568165.1 Sulfurovum sp. | reverse complement strand
GACATACTTTTCTTAATTATTGAATACAAAAACATTAATAAAATTTATTATATACTATAAAAAAGTGTAAGGAGGAACAGATGAAGATACTCTCAGCTTTAATTATAATAGCAGCCTCAAGTACTGCCATAAATGCCAACGTTAGCATAGACGATATGGTAAAAAAACAGTGTCAATACATTACAAATGGCAGTAATCCAATGATGTCAAACACCTATCTACAGGGCATTGTTGAAGGCATAAATTATGCGATACCATACAGTGATGCTACAGAATTGGCAAAGACCACAACCGCAAAAGATATAGCATTAATAGCGTGTAAGAATGCTTTTGAAAATAAAACCGTACATGGATTTGATGCTGATTATAAGTGGCAGGTCATTAAACTCACATCAAAGAAGCATAGTACAATGGAGCAGCAGTTTTAATTTATTGATATCTTAAGGTGTCTGATCAAAGACACCTTATATCATAAGAAACGCTTTAATCACCATTAGCAGAAATCCCAATGGTCTTTAGCTGTTAGGATGAATGCGTACAAGGCGTTAGCCTTGATTTTATGACAATATGAAATATTTTTTATATCAGTAGTTTTTATTTTTGTAGAATAAAACAAAAAAGAAACGGATAATGCTAAAAGCCTACAAATACCGCATCTACCCGACCAAAGAGCAGATCAAATTGATCGAAAAACACTTCGGCTCTACACGCTTTTTGTACAACTATTTCTTAGAATACCGACAAAAAGAGTATGCTAAAGGAAATAAGAAAGTAGGCTATATGGTCACTCAGGGAGAGCTTACCAAACTCAAACAGCTTGAGGAATATGTTTGGCTTAATGAATGTGGCTCTCAAAGCTTACAGATGGCCTTGAGAGACCTTGATAGTGCCTACAGCAGGTTCTTCAAGAAACAGGGAGGATACCCCAAGTTCAAATCAAAAAAGCACACTGCTCAAAGCTTTACCGCTCCGCAGAATATAAAAGTCGCCAATAACAGGGTCTATCTCCCGAAATTTACCAAAGACGGCATCAAGACAAAACTGCATAGAGAGATAGCAGATAATGCGGTCTTGAAACAGGCTACCGTTTCAAGACAGAACAACAGCTATTTCGTATCTATTCTCATTGATGATGGAAATACTATACCTAAACCAACCAAAGCCAAAAATGCGGTTGGTTTGGATATGGGATTAACCGATCTCATTATTACCAGTGACAGAGCAAAGTATCCAAACAACAAAAACTTTGTAAAGTCGCAACAGAAGCTCAAAAAACTGCAAAGACGACACTCCAAAAAACAGAAAGGAAGCAATAATAGGCAAAAAGCCAAGCTAAGAGTCCAGAAACTGCATACCAAGATCGGCAATCAAAGAAAAGATACACTTCATAAGATATCCAATGAGATAACCAATCAGTACGATATCATCTGTCTTGAAACTTTGAATGTGAGAGGTATGCAGAAGAACAGACGTTTAGCCAAAGGCATAGCGGATGTGGCATGGAGTGAGTTCATGCGACAGTTGGAGTATAAGGCGCAATGGAAAGGGAAAACGGTTCTCAAGATAGACCAGTGGTTTCCTTCCTCTCAAATTTGTTCCAACTGCGGTGCAAGCTCAGGCAAGAAAGAGTTGCATGTCAGAAAATGGGAATGTCCTGAATGCGATGCGAAGCATGACCGTGATGTCAATGCCTCGATCAATATAAAGAACTATGGCTTGGGTCAGATAGACCAAAGAAACACCATAGTAGAAAATACGGTAGGAACTATCGGAATATAAGCCTGTGGAGTGCCAATGCGTCTATTCTCTCCTGAGAACAGATCACGGTACTTTGAAGCAGGAAGCCCAACCCTCTTTAGGGGTTGGGTGGTTCACCTAAGATCAGGATCAATATACTTTACCGACCACAAATCACATTTTAGAAAATATCTAAAGTGGCAACAACTCACCTATCTCTTTATTTATCTCCTGCTGTATGAAGAAAGCGTTCAAATAATATTCCAATTGTTTCTGTTTTACTTGAAGGGTATATATTTCACGTTGGTTGACTTGAAAAAGATTGCTTGAACCAAGTTCATACATCTTATTTTCAGCTTTTTCTAGTTCTTCAACAAGCTTGATCTCTTTTTGGACATTTTTTATATTTTGACTTAATACCTCTTGAGAATAAAACAAGTTTTCCAAATTTGTTTTCAATTCCAGTTTTAGTTTATTCTGCTTCTCTTCAAGTTGCATTAAACCTTTTTGGATCTCTGTTTTCTTCCCTTCATAGGATCTTCTTTCCAAAGGAAAGTCGACATTGAATGAAACTTTTGTACCACTTCCATACTGCAGATCATGTACACCATAAACGGAGACACTGAAGTCAGGATATTTTGAAAGGGTATTATAGTCTGATTCTAAATCTAATTTCATTTTTTTATACTCTAAGACTTTTAAGTCAGGTCTTTTTTCAAGCGCTTTATCTAAGGCTGTCTGTAAAGCCATCGTACTTTTGTTCAGTCTAGACAATGAAGGCAGGTCATATTTTGAATCAAAATGATCTTTAGGCAGATTTAAATATTTTAAAAATATTTTGAATGCATTATGGTAGCTATTTTCTGTCGCAAGCAGCCTTTGCTCACGATTGATGATTTGCTGTTCTGATTCAAGCAGTACCACTTTTGAAAGCGCACCGGACCTTACTCTTTTTTCTGTGAATTTATTTCTTTGTTTTGCTTTATCTAAAAGTTTTTTTTCAAGTTTAAGAAGTTCGCGATAGTATAAAAGTGTATAGTATGCAACATTGACACTGGCATAGAGGTTTCTCAAATTGTTCTGTGCTTCAAACTTCGATTCTACGGCATTGAATGATGCTGATTCCACACTGTATTTGCGATAATTCATATCATTTAACAGTGCAAAAACAGGCACTTTGACTCCAACACGATACTCGCCATCATCTCCGGTTTTTATATTGTTATACTCCTGTATGCCTTCTGCTTTTCGGTACCCTGCCAAAAACTCTATTCCATTGTCAATAGGTTTTGCCAAGGTAAGATCCAAATATCTTCCATCGCTTATAGGGTATTCTTTATTATCATATTGGGAAAAGAGTTTGGTATCAAAAGTTCCCATTGATGTTTTAACACGTGCTTCATCAACATACTGCTGCCCAACTGCACTGTACATAAAAGGGTTTTCTTTAGTTAGGTATCTACCTATTTTATCAACTGTAAATATCTCTTTACTTACTGCGTTTTGTGTACATATAATTAATGTGGCAATGTAGACTGTAATGCTTCTGATCATAAATTCTTCTCAGGAGTAACCATATTAGGGGGGAAAGCATTCATTAAACGCCATAGCTGATACCATATAGGCACTTTCGATAGTGCAACCCACACAGTTGAACTTGTCCCAACCCTAAGCTGTTCTTGAGATGGCCAAGGTTCATTTGGATCTTCAACAATATAGGCATAATAATATCCTTTTTCATGCAAAATAGGATCGACTTTTTTAATGATCCCTCCGAAAGTACCAAAACGGATCATCGGCCAACCAGGAATGTGCAGTACCGGCCATCCATGAAACCTGATTCTAGCACTTAACCCTTCTTTGATCAGTGGCATATTAAAATCTGAGATTTTAAGTAAAACTGATCGCACACTCACATCAGGAGAAAATTGGATCACTGGTTCTCCTTTCTTAATATAAGTATTTTTGTCATTCTTCAATATTCTCATAGTATAGCCATCTTTTTCAGCCAAAACTTCAGATTTTTCATATCGGGCAATATGACTTAATTGCTTTTCCTGCTCTCTTTGAATCACATTTAAACGGTTTTGAGCCGAAAGTATACTGTTGTCGATGCTTCTTATATTATTTTCAATCTCTTTAAGAAACTGGGATTTTTCTTGAGCGATCATAGTTAACTGACGTTTTTGCACTTCTATATCTATATTGATCTTTTCTAGCTTTGTTTTTGCAGTAATATAGGTATTCTCTGCCCTTTCAAAGTTACGCTTAGACTCTATATTTTCTTGGTAAAGTTGTTTGATACGTTTAAAATTGCTAAACTCAATCTCATAACTGTTCAATTGTGCCTTGCGTTTCATCTGAAGACTTTTTAACTTTTCTTCTCCTTGGGTAGTTTGTGTATCATACAGTTTGGAACGGATTTCTTTTTGATCAATCACATTGAGTTTATTTTTCTCAAGAACAGTAATTTCCTGTTGTATATTTTTGTTTTGTTGCTCCAAGCTCTCTTTCATACTATATACACGTTTGGCATAATCCTTATCAAGGTCAACCATGCTAAAAAGTTTCATTCCTTTTGAGATATGCTCATTTTCTGAAACATGAAAAGCATCAATAAATCCATCAATTGTAGCTGAAATAAAATGTACCCTTTCTCCAGGATTGTAAGCGATCAGCTCACCTTCTCCCTTTACAGATTGTCTCCAAGGTAAAAAAAGTACGATTATAAAAAAAATAAGTATTGCAGCACTTACAGTCCAAATACGATTGATGAATGGATGTATGTTTACATGGTCCAAGGCCTTAAATTTAAATTTTTTCATGACTCTTATCCTCTAACTCGACAGATAATTTGTTGACCTTATAAAGCCCTTCTATCATGTCATAGATGTAATCAAGTTGTTTTACAAATCCCTTCAACGCATATGTGATCGATGTTACAATGATCTCGGCCGCAACAAATTCACCTAGTGGCAACTGCCCTTTTGTGACCAAATAGCCTCCTATAACAAGGAAAACACTAAAAATAAATCCTTCAGCAAAAAAGGTAAGGGATAATTGTCTAATAGTGATATTAAAATGTTTTTGTCTTGCTTGTGCATAATTACCTAAACAAGAGTCAAACTTTTCAAGAATTTCATCTTGACTTCCCTCTTGCTCTCTAATATGCTGTAAAAAATAAATTGAATTATGTTTTGCATCAGAACGGTCCAATGCTTTTCTCACACCAGTACGCCCAAGAAGAATTAGTAAAATAATATATGCAGAAAAAAAGAATACGCCTGCTATAAACAAAACAGTATCAAATGCAAGCAATAAAAGTAAACTCACAAAAATTTTTACTATGACGCCTACTCCATCCAGCAATAGAATTGGAAAGAATTTTTGTATTGAAGTAATATCAAAAAAATAATTCATCAGCTTTCCATGTGCATGTGGGTCTGTGCCCTTTTTCTTTTCTAATTCTAATGCCTTTGTGGCTATTTCAATACCTGTTTTTAAAAATATTTTCTGCTGGAATTTTTCAACAATATACTCCTTGAGTACCTGAATAACCGTAACAAAAAGGAATAGGACAATAACAATGAAACCAAGTACAAAAATCGATAGTGATGCATGAGCCAAAACACTGTTTATGACAATAGATGAAGCAAGAGGTATGGATAAGACAAGGATTGCATTAATCAGTGAATAATAAATGAGGTGATAGATACTTTTTGTATCTTCCCGTATGATTTTATTGACATTATCAAAAATAAAATAATTGATGTTCATAAAACCAATCCTTTTTCAAGGTAAGTATTGTAAATAAGAGGGAAAAGAAAATTTCCCTCATAGTGATCAATACCCGCTGGCACTGATCATATAGTAGAGATACGATACAAGATCCTGAACATAGAATATCGCTCCTACAGTTGCTGCTGTAGCGAAACCAACGATCGTGATCAATGGCTTATTGATATTGTAGTAAACCACATCCACATCTTTCACCGGCTCTTTTAGGAACATATATACAACAAGTTTCAAGTAGTAGTACGCTGCGATCGCAGAGTTAAGTCCCATGATGATCGCTAGCCAAATGTATCCTGCGTTTACCGCAGCCTGCATCACATAGATCTTACCCCAGAATACAGAGAACGGAGGAACACCTGCCAAAGAGAACATAAAGAGTCCCATAACCACTGCACCCATAGGCATGATCTGGATCAGCCCTGCAAACTTCTCATAAGGGTGGTCATAACGCTTATCGAATCTTCTAACCTTATGACGCGAGATCCATAGCATTGTAAATGCCCCGAGGTTCGTGAACATAAATAGTGCATAATAAAGGAATATCGCCGTGTTACCCTCTGTTGTATCCAATGCCAGTGCAGCCATGATGAAACCGGCATGAGAGATAGATGAGTATGCAAGCATACGCTTCACATCATTTTGTACCAGTGCCATGATATTTGCAAGTGTCATTGTAAGTACAGCCAAGATGAGGATCGTCCATCTTACCCACTCTATACCAAGGTCAATATACATACCAAAGATTCTGATACTCACTACAAATGCAGCCACTTTTGGTACAACTGACATATATCCTGCCAATGCTGCCGATGCACCTTCATAAACATCAGGTGCCCATGTATGGAACGGGAAAAGTGAGATCTTAAATGCAAATGCTACCAATAACAGTACCGATGAACCGAAGATCGCTATCATCAAACCAGTTTCTTCCAGACGGGTAGATAGTACTTCCGCCACTTTATAAAGCTCGATCGAACCTGTCATTGCATAAATGACAGCGGATCCCATTGCAAAGAATGCTGCTGCAAGTGCACCCATTGTAAAGTACTTCACTGCCGCTTCATATGAGTTGGCTCTGTTGTGAAGTGCAATCAGTGTATAAAGTGACAATGATGCCGTCTCAAGCCCAACAAAGATAAGGATCAGGTTATCAGACGCTACCATGAATTGGAAACCAGAGATCATGAACAAGAAAAGTGCAAAGAACTCAGGATACGAATACTCATGGAACCTCTTTGACGTCAAAGCCAATGGAATGAAGATCATAGATCCTGCGATGATCAATAACTGAGAAATGATCGATATACCATCGATAAGCATTACATCAAAGAAACCGCGTTCATTCACATTCAGTGCCAATACGCTTCCAAAGTCAACGAACAGTATAAGAATAGTCAGCATTACATAGAGTGTTTTGTGCAATGTTCTATTGATCAGGTCAAGGATCAAAATGATCAAACCACCTGATATTGCAACAAGCATAGGGGCAAGTGTAATAAGGTTTAGACTTTCTAAACTCACATTAATAGGCTCTAACATTACTTCACCTCCTTACTTGATTGGGCAACTTTTATCATATCTTTTGCCTCCTGGGTAATTGCCTTCTCATCCATAAAGTTCAACATGGCTTTTACAGAATTATCGATTGGTCCCAGCACTGGTTTAGGATATACACCTAACCAGATAACGATTGCTACCAACGGTACCAGAGACCATGTCTCTTTTCTGTCAAGATCTTTAAGTTTTTTATTCTCTTCATTGGTAATAGGACCAAAGAAACTTTTCTTAAATACTGCTAGCATGTACACAGCACCTAAAATAATGGATGATCCTGCAATGATCGTCATCATTGGAGATACCTGATAGAATCCTAGAAGCACAAGGAATTCACCGACAAACCCGATTGTCAATGGAAGCCCGACAGCTGCCATCAACATGATCCCGAAGATCACCGCATACTTAGGCATTACTGAAGCAAGTCCACCGAATTCTGACATCAGTTTTGTATGTCTTCTGTCATAGATCACACCTACAAGCATGAACAGTGCACCTGAGACAATACCGTGAGACAACATCTGGAATACTGAACCAGAAATACCCTCTGCATTCATTGCAAAGACACCGATCATAATGATACCCATGTGTGATACAGATGAATAGGCGATAACCTGTTTTATATCTTTTTGTGCATAAGCCACCATTGCTGTATAAACAACCATGATAAGTGACAATACGGCAATAGGTGTGATAGCGATCACCGAGGCATCAGGGAACATTGGAAGTGAGAATCTTACAAAACCGTACGTACCCATTTTAAGAAGTACAGCTGCAAGGATCACAGAACCAATAGTAGGTGCCTGACCATGTGCATAAGGAAGCCATGTATGGAACGGGAACATCGGTACCTTGATCGCAAACCCTATAAAGAATGCTGCAAAGAGCCAGAGCTGATAATCCACCGGTAAGACCAGAGCATACCAATCTGTGATAGCAAAGCTCCATACTCCAGTAAGGTTATTATAGATATATGCAACGAACAACATACCTACAAGCATGATCAATGAACCTGTAAATGTATAGAGGAAGAACTTGATCGATGCATAGACTCTTAAAGGACCACCCCACGCTCCGATGATATAGAGCATCGGAACCAATGAAAGCTCCCAGAAAAGATAGAAAATGATCGCATCCAAGGCAACAAATACACCTACCATTGTCATCTCAAGGAAAAGAAGTGAAATGATCATATTTTTGACATTCTTAGTGATCGACATACTTGCCATACCGATAAGTGTCATCAATGTTGTCATAAGAATAATGAACAATGAGATACCATCTACACCAACATAATATGCAATTCCCATATCAGGGATCAAAGGGATCATTTCAACAAATTGCATTCCAGCATTTGTGGTATCAAAACTGAACCATAACCATAAAGAGAGCAAGAACTCGATCGTTGCTACCGTAATACCGTATGCTCTGGCACTCTCTTTATCTACTACAAATCCTAGCAGTCCTGCAACTGCCGGGAAAAATACCAATACACTTAATATATTATCCATTACTACCCCTTACCCTAACAATGCTTTCAGCGCTGAAAACGCCATATCGATTAATGTTGGTCCTGCGGCAATCACTAATAAAACAACACCACCGACAGCCATCCAGTTCAGATAGTTCGAAAGGTTACCTGTTTGCATATTTCTCGTCTTATCACCAGTTGTATATAGGAATTTCGCAATACTGTCCACAGTTGTATCTACTATTTTCATATCTACTTTTTCGAAGAACATCTCAGAGATCATCGCATATGGTTTTGTGATGATTGCTTCATAAATATCTTGCACATAGTACTGATTTTTAAGAAGCTTATAGATCACACCATTTTCAACCTTCTCATCCCTTTTGAAAGCCTTTTCACCTGTTCTTGCATATTTTAAATATGCTAGAGTTATACTTGCAACAACGATCGCCATGACCAATATAATTAAATAGATGGCAACATGGTGTGTCGCATCACTCATCACATAATCAGGAAGCAGTTGTGTGATAAAGTCATGATACGTCTCTTTTGCAAAACCGGCGATGATTGCCAATACTGCCAACGGAGACATCGCGATCAGTACAAACTTGTACATTTCATGCGGATGGAAACCTAGAGGCGTATGTCTGTCCTCACCATGGAAAGTCAAGAATACTTGTCTAAAGCTGTAGAAAGCAGTCATACCGGCAGTCACTACCAACATAACCCATAAGATGTATGAGCCCTCATTGTATGCTGTTTCAATGATCGGGTCTTTTGAAAAGAATCCTGCAAGTGGCGGCAATCCAGCAAGTGCAACAGAGGCAATTGTCATGTATATCCATGTTCCTCTCATCTTTTTTCTAAGTGCACCCATCTTAAAGAGGTCAAGTTCATCATGCATAGCATGCATTACGTTACCCCCGCCAAGGAAGAGAAGTGCTTTAAAGAATGCGTGTGCTGCAAGGTGGAATAGAGCGATCCAGTATGCACCAAGTCCTGCTGCTGCAAACATATATCCTAGCTGTGAAAGCGTAGAGTATGCGATAATTCTTTTAAGGTCACGCTCAACCAATGCCATTGATGCTGCATAGAAAGCTACAAAGGTACCAAGTGATGCAATGAAGAAACTTACTCCTGCGACCTCTTCCATACTGTAAAGAGGACTAGACCTAATAACCAAGAATACACCTGCTGTTACCATGGTCGCTGCGTGGATCAATGCCGAAACCGGTGTAGGACCTTCCATTGCATCTGTAAGCCATGTATGTAACGGGAACTGAGCTGATTTACCCATCGCACCGATAAAGAGTGCAATTGCTGCTGTTACGAGAACTGTCTCACTAAGATACGGAAGCTGAGCAAATACTTCATCATACTGAAGAGAACCTGTGTTCCAGTAAATAACGAAGATACCAACCAACATTCCAAGGTCAGCGATACGGTTCATGATAAATGCTTCATTAGCTGCCCATGAAGGAGAGATAGATGGATTGTCTTCTCTTTTCTGATCTGGTTTGTGATACCAAAAACCAACAAGTAGCCAAGAACACACACCAACACCTTCCCAACCGATAAATAGACCGGCAAAGTTGTCTGACATAACAAGTATCATCATAGAGAATACGAAAGCTGAAAGATAGGAGAAGAACCTGTTGAAGCTCTTATCATGGTCCATATAACCGATCGCATAAATGTGAACTACTGTAGAAACCAAAGTAACTACTGTCATCATTGTTACAGAAACCTGATCAACTACGAAACCAAACGGTATGCTAAGATCACCGGCATTGATCCAGTCCATCATTCTGACCTGTACTACTGTACCTGTTGTGTATAGATTGTATGCCAAGATTGCTGAAGCGATAAAAGCTGAACCTATCAAAACAGAGGCAACTACACCTATAAATATTTTTCTCTCACTCATACCGAACAACGCTGCAAACAAAGAAGATGCAAACGGTGCAAAAAGTGCTATATATACTAAATTTTCCATCATTATCCTCTCATACTTGCAAGGTCGTCAAGATCAAGACTTCCATGTTTTTTATACAATACGATCAAGATACCAAGACCAACCGCGACTTCACTTGCAGCAATCGCAATAATAAAGAATGCGAACATCTGACCTGTAAGATCATTATAGTAATGCGAGATCGCTGCAAATGCTATATTTACTGCATTAAGCATTACTTCTGTTGCGAAGAAAAGCATTAAAAGGTTTCTTCTTCTAAGTACCCCGACCAATCCTATTGAGAAAAGTATCGCTGATACGATAAGGTAGTGAGAAAGACCTATCATTTTTCATCCTTTACTATCATAATTTCATCATCTGCACTCAGATCTTCAGTAAGACTCTGATCCATTTTTTTACCGGCGAGTATGATCCCTGCAATCATTGCAACAAGCAGCATGAGTGCAGCCACCTCAAATGGTACAAGATACTTTGTGAATAGTACGATACCCACATCCTGTGCATTACCGACACCTTCAGTCATAGGGTAAAGCGCCTCTATATTCTCACTGAAGATCGGTGCAGCAAATATAAGTACCAACACCAATGCACTCATACCCCCTAGCAAAAAGACTAAAGTACTGTTCGTATTTTTCTCTTTGATCTCTCTTGTTGCATCAAAGAACATCATCGCAAACGCATAAAGTGCCATGACCGCACCTACATATACGATAAGCTGAACAACACCAAGGAAGTCTGCCTGCAAGAGAAAGAAAAAACCTGATATAAGTACCATACCAGAAGCCAATGCAGTCATAGCATACAATACATTCTTACTCAATATTGTCACTAGGAACAATCCGATTGTTAAAGCCGAAAATAGGTAAAAGGCTACGATTTCATACATTATTCTCTCTCCTAATACGCTAATGGCGTCTTTTTGATATTTTCATCAGCATTTGGTGAAATAGCACCAAATCCATCATACTCTTGCTGAAGATTCAGCTTGTCGATCGGTGTCAACATATCATCAAAGAGTGAAAAACCTGCTCTTTGCTCAGATGCATTTTCATATCTTGGACCATGCACGATAGCAAGCTCTGGACACACTTCCGCACAGTAACCACAGAAGATACATCTACCAAAATTGATCGTATATTCACTTACTTCTTTACGCTGGTTCTCATCGTATCTTGTATCCATAGAGATACAGTTTGAGATACAGATCTTTTCGCAAAGACCACAACCGATACATCTGTAGTGTCCGCTTTCAAGCAGCCTGAGCATATCATGTATCGCTCTGTACCGTGGAGATATAGGCAGTTTTTCAAATGGATACTTGACTGTATGCATATCACCTTTAAAGAGTGCCTTTAACATTGCTTTCATTGTCACACCAAGTCCAACTAAAAGTTCCCCTTTGAAGGTTCTTTTTGCCACTTGAGTAAACTTCTCCATGTTGGTGACAGGTGTTGTCCCTACATCCAATATTTTGTAGTTCTGTGTACCTACATTTCTATTTTTAAATTGTTCTAAACTCATACCTGCTCCCTTACACCATTATCACAATACCAGTGACAAGTAGATTGATCACTGCTATTGGCATTAGAACTTTCCAACATAGCCACATCAATTGGTCAGGTCTTACATGCGGCCATGATGCTCTTACCCATAACATCAAAAAGAAGAAGAATCCTACTTTAAATATGATCGTCAACCATCCGATCGAACTTTCAGCATCATATCCGCCTAGGAATACTATCGCTGCAATGATCGAAATTGTGATCATGTTCGCATACTCTCCGATAAAGAACATCCCCCATCTCATACCGGAATACTCTGTCGCATATCCGGAAACAACCTCAGCTTCATGTTCAAGAAGGTCAAATGGGGTTCTGTTCGTTTCTGCAAATCCTGCAATAAGGAAAAGAATAAATGCCACCGGCTGCTGCCAGATGAACCATGAACCTACACCGCCAGATTGGGCATCATTGAAATCCACGAACGAAAGTGAACCTACAAGCATGATAGGTGCCAAAATAGAAAGTCCTGTGATCACCTCATAACTCAGAAACTGGATCGCAGTTCTTGCCGCACCGATGATACCCCATTTGTTGGCCTGTGCCATACCCGCAAGCAGCGGTCCGTAGAGTCCTGCTGCCATCATACCCAGTACGAACAATACGCCGATATTGATATCTGATGCGATAGATGGTACAAAAGTTCCGCCAAGAAGAGGAATGAACTCAGGTACTGTAAAATCTGGAAAAACAGGTACTGCAGACAATGCGATAAATGCAGTTGCAGCTGTTATAACAGGTGCAACCATAAAAATAAGTCTATTAGCATTTTGTGGAATGATATCTTCTTTGGTAAAGAGTTTAATACCATCTGCTGCTATTTGAAGCAATCCATATGGTCCTACGTGCATAGGTCCAAGACGTCTTTGCATAAATGCAAGGATCTTTCTTTCTATATAAGTACCAAATCCTGCTATGGCTGATATCACTGCCAAAATCAGGATGGCTTTGATGATAACACCTAAAGCAGTCACTTCTGGTAAGTTTTCTACGAGTGTTGTTTCCATATTACACCTTTCTCAATGTTACTGTTTGATATCTAGATCCACCAAAAAGACCATATACATCTTTTGCAGATTTGAAATCTGGCACTTTGACGATATCGCCTTCGATCTTTTCATCTGCAACGACATCCAAAGTGATCGTACCGTTTTCAAATACCACTTCTACTGTTTCACCTAAGCTCTCAGCTTTTGCAGGACTTGCGTAGAGTGCAAATGCCTCAAATATCTCATGAGCCTTGTCTGTAAAGTCATTGAATTGTCTAGCAGGGTTACATCTGTATGCGATATCGCCTTCAAGTACAGCATTTTCGTCAAATTTTTCAACTGTTGGCAGTTCAACCTCATTAACCGTAACATCAAGTTTGTATCCGCGGTTATCTCTACCATCATTTGTAAATGCATTTGGTAAAGCATCAAATTCTACTGCCTTGAATCCTTTTGATACAGGAAGCATTTTAGTCCAGTCTATCGTCAATTCCGGAGCACCTACCAATGCTTTCATGATATCGTTAAGTTCATATCCGCCATACTCTAAAGCGGCATTGGTTGGAAGTACCCTTTTACCCATAGATGTCAATGTACCCTCTTGCTGGTTCATCGCAGGCATATCCAGGTCACCATCACCAAGTGCTGAAAGTCTGAAGTCACCGTTTTCGTTGTATCCGATAGTATATCCTGAACACTCATCATCAAGATCACAGATCAATGCAACACCCAGTGCGTTTGATTTTGGTGGCGTCATAACAACATCGATATTACATGTTGCTTCTACAAGTGCTACAAGTTTAGCCAAGTTCTGCGCTTTTTCATGGAAGTAAAGATCCTCACCTATCATCATAGAGAAAGCCTCTTTTTTCTTCATCATTTTGTCAAATGCATCATCGAACTTCTCAGAATCTCCGCCCAAGAGATTTACCAATCCGTTAATTGTAACAGTGATCTCTTTCTCGACTGTCTCTTTTACTTGTTTAGAAACTTCTTTCTCTTCACCTGTCTCTTCATCGACAACCATCTCTTTAACGGTTTTTGTCACTTGCTCTTTAACTGTTCTTGTCTCAGTCGTTTTGAAACTGTCGATATACGCCTTCACATCTGCAGGAAGTTTATCTTTATCTGCAAAAAGATCTAGCACAAGATAGAGTGCTGCCTCTTCAAGACCTACTTTATGATTGAATATTTCGATGCTCTTACCAAAAGAAGGGATCAAGGTATCACCTACCGGGTGGAAGTAGAGTCCCGCACCTTTGTTCAACTTCTGTACATTGTTGAATGCATACTTGAGCGCAGGAGAATCATTTCTAAGCGCTGCACCTATAGAGATAACAAAATCACTCTTCTTCATGATCGCATCTGTATCTGTTGAGTAGAGTGAAGAACCTGAAGCATCTGCATAGTAGCCCAGGAATTTCTGGAATGCTCTTACTTCCGGGTTATAGAGTTTAAGTCCCATTTTTTCTTTGAGCGTTTGAAGCATCATTGCTTCTTCATTCGTGATCATTGCGTTAAAACGTACAGTCTGGGCTTTTTTAAATGCTTCAACTGCAGCATTGAACGCAGCTTCATCTTTACTCACACCTCTGTTCTCAAAGTCATAGGCAAAACGCGCTGAACCGTCAAGTGAGACAAATGACCACTCATTGGTCACACGATAGATCTTTTCTGATCTGTCCGCGATCGATGTCGGTTTCACTTCGTAATAGATCTGAGCACCATCACTTGAGTGCGCTGCAACAGCAGGTACTCTTCTAAGATCCCAGGCATTTGACTGGTAGACAAAGTCTCTACTTACCAATGCACCAACCGGACACACAGCCAAACACTCACCACAATCTGAACAGTTGGTCTCACCTGTTCCATTGCTAGGAGCAATCACAGACTTTTGAAGCTTGTTCCACATAGCATAGGCATCTTTAGGCATTGTCTCTTTATATGCCTTATCGATATCTGCTCCACCTCTTTTTACTGTTGTAATCGCTGCATCACCGATCATATCTTTACACACGGTTGTACAACGTTCACATACGATACAAAGACCCGGATCGTAGTGCAGTACCGAAGACCAGTTAGTTGCCTCTCTTTTGGTATCTGGGATCATATACGATTGTGAATCTACTGCAAGCTCAAGTGTATAATTTTGTAATTCACATTCACCGGACTTATCACACACACCACACTGAAGCGGATGGTTCACATCATATACTTCCATGATAGCTCTACGCTCTTCAAGGATATTCGGTGTGTCAACAGTGACTTCCATTCCCTCTTTGACTTTAGTATTACACGCATAAACCTGCTTACCATCTGCCTCTACCAGACAGATACGACATGCCAATGTTGGTGAACATCTTGTAAGGTAACATATTGCAGGGATAAACACGTCGTTAGCACGTGCAGCATTGAGAATATATTCACCCTCTTTTGCTTTGTACTCGACGCCATCAATCGAAATTGAGACCATATTATCTACTGTTTGTACTTCACTCATCGTTGTTTCCTATGTTTTGATTATTTATTTTTTCAAAAGCTAGTCTGCTAAATCTGTATGAGGATACCAAATGTGCACTTAAGTTTTTGTGACAAATAGGATTTAATGCAATGACTCCTTTCATATGTGTATCAATCTTAAACACACGCCTGAATATATCACCTGAAATTTCATAGGTAATCAAGTCTCCATCCTGAAGTTTTGTCGCAAGTGCAAATTGCTTAGAAGCCCTTAAAACTTCAGTTGTTTGATCCTCTGCTAAGTCCGGTTTTTCAAGCGGATATGTGTATATCAGTGCACCGTCATATACCGGTAAATCATCTATTTCATCAAGCACAAATGATTTGTTTCTCTCTTGAGGAAGCAGTTTGTACATGCATGGCTTATTAAAATCCTCCTGACTCAAGCTTTGAAAACCTTGCTCCGCTGGAAGATATCCGCTGTAGTCCTCAAGGCTCTGCACATCTATTCCTGAAGACTTTGCGAGCGCATTTAAACCCTCTGATTCATGTGATTGCGTTCTGTCATGGATACAGATACACCTGTTTGCATTCAGGTAGGTGCCCTCTTTGCCACTCTGATAAACTGTACTTCTCTCTTCGTCCATCTCGTCAAGTTCACAGATCAGAGCGATTCCCAAAGCATTTTCAGCTGGTGGCAAACATACCACATTCACATCTGCATAGCGTTCCAGTAACGCTAGCAACTTTGCTATTTGAGCTGCTTTTGGATGTGCATATAGATCGCTGCCTACAACAAGTGAGACTGTCATCTCCTCATCGAAAAGTTCATGCATCGATTCAAGCTCTTCCTCGCCTACATTACACTCCGCACTAAGATAACCGATATCAAGCTCTTCTAAACACTCTTCAATTTCATGAGGAAGTTCCTTGTTTTCTAAAAACGCATATGCCAATAATGCAGCGACACCCTCTTCACTTCCTACTTCATATTTGATGAATTGCGTGACACTACTTTGAAGTGCTGCATCTTCAATAGGGTGCATGTAGACAAACTTGATTGTTTTTTCCTCTACTGCTTTCTGAACTGAATCTATAGATCCTGCCCTTTCATCCTGAAACCACACACCAAAAGATATGATCACATCAGAGGTACTCAAAGTATCCATATCACCTTTGAAAATATGATACCCGCTACTGCTGCTGTAGGCTTTTATAAAGTCCTGATACTCCTTTGCTTCAGGACATATCAGTCTTTTACCCTGTTGCTCTTTGAGCGATTGAAGAATCATTGCCTCTTCGTTTGTAATGTCTGCTGAAAAAACAACACTCTCACTCTCTGTAAGGGCTTTTAAAAATGCTTCAATATTCCATTTTTGGCTTTCATTATCGTACTCCACTACTCTCTTCCTTGTACGCTACATGCGATCATTCATACATTGGGCTATACTATGTATTGTCTCCCCCCGTAATACTTGTGAAAATTGTATTAGAAAACTAATTAAAAAACAAAGTGCTGTGTTAAAATGTATCACTTATGAAAGTTTAAGTTCTACTTCATATCTATATAGCATATTCTATTGTTACCTTTATTCACAAGGAAGTTCTACTTATGAAAATTATAACTTTGATATACAAATTTTTAAATTCACTATGTTACAATAGTTGTCAAAATAAAGTTTAATAAGGGTTAATATGATTCAAGAAAACGGAAAAATTGTAGACATTGCTATTATTGGAGCAGGTCCTGGCGGTATGGCAGCTGCTATCGAAGCAAAAATGGCTGGTATTGAGAACATTGTTGTTATTGACAAAGCACCACACCACAATGACATGATCCACAAGTTTTACAAAAAAGGTAAACGTGTGGACAAAGACTGGATGGGTATCAAATTTGAATTCACTGGTAACGTTACTTTTGATGAGTGCTCAAAAGAAGAGTACATCGATCAAATGGATTTGAAACTTAAAAATGCTGGTGTACTTGACAAGTTTGAATACAACCATGAGATCATGAGAGTTGAAAAAGGGAATGACGGTCTTTTCTCAATTATCTATGGTACTGACGGTGTAACTGAAGCATTGGAAACAATGAAAGCTAGAAACGTTATCCTTTCTGTAGGTCGTATGGGTAAACCAAACAAGCCAAAATATAAGTTCCCTAAAGAGCTTAAAGAGGTATTAAACTTCAACCTTTCTAAAGTTCAAAACGGTGAGCACGTAATGGTTGTTGGTGGTGGAGACACTGCTGGAGAATACGCGTATGGTCTGGTAGAGATGGAAGGCATGGAAGATTGTGTAGTTACACTCAACTACAGACAAGCTGAGATCAAAAGAATGAACCCTGTTAATACTGCAGCGACTCTTAAATACCTAGATAACGGAAAAATCCTTAACAAACTTGGTGTAGA
>DATCTA010000223.1:0-6905 GCA_036568165.1 Sulfurovum sp. | reverse complement strand
CCTGTATCCATCTTCATTCTTCCTGCTATCTGTTCTGGTGACCAATCTTCCTTGAGTTTGGTTTTTATATAGGTTTTTATCTTGGCAGTGAAGACTGTATATTTGATCTTGGACCGTTGTCTTTTGGATGCAGCACTATGGGCAAAGTCATAGCTATACTCTTGTGTGATCATATCTTTATTTCTTCGAATCTCCCTGCATATGGTTGAAGGATGTACTCCGATAGATTCTGCTATCTCTTTTTGTTTCCATCCTTTCTTCAATAAAGTCGAAATATGGTATCGTTCTTTCAGGGTTAATTGTTTGTATTTCATTGGCTATTCCTGGATTTGTCGTGAAAAAAGGATAACCGAACTTCGATTAACCCTCTCTTTCACGTTATCTCTCAGAAATTGCACTTATTGTTAGAATTGGCGATATATAACACTGTATTTCTTGCAAAATCACAGTACACTCTTTAACAATTTTTTACGTAATTCAAAATTTCAACATCAAACGGGAAATCTTTATGGACGACAGTTCTTTGCATTTTTTTCTTTTGGGTTCGTTTTCTCTTTTGTTGCATCAACAAAAAAGAAAAGGAATGAAGAAAAATTTAAACTAATTTTGAAGTATGGTTTCCAATAAAAGTTTCTAGGAAACATAACAGGTTTTTAATATGATAAACGGTTCACCGCTCTTATCACTTCATTGTAGTTAGGCTCTTCAGTGATCTCTTTAACGACTTCTTTATAGGCTACCTTACCATTCCTATCAACTACATAAACAACACGGCCGAAAAAACCTTCTAAAAATACCGGAGCAGAGATAGTAGCACCATATCTGAGGACATTATTCGCATCTTTATAATCAGACAATGTAATGATATTATTAATTTTGTTTGCATGAGTAAACCTTCCCAAAGCAAAAGGCAGGTCTTTTGAAATGACTGTTACAACCACATTTTTCATTTCAGCTACTTTGCTGTTAAATGCCATCGTTTCAAGTCTGCATGTATCAGTATCAAATGATGGGATAAATGCGATCACTTGAACATGATCCTTTTTCCCACCTACAGTTACTTCCATAAAATCTTTATTTACAGCAGTAAATTCAGGTGCATCCATGCCTATTTTTAGACCTTTGCTGTTTAATGTGACCTCTTCACCTTTAAAACTCACATCGGTTGACCAAAGTAATGATGATACTAGAACTAAAAATAATAATTGTTTCATGCTTATACCTTATAATAAACTATTTATATAAGTATATCATATATTATTGATGTTTGAAAATGGATATATTTGTATGATGAAGCAAGTATCGTAAGATGGATTGCATGCATTCCACCCTGAAGAGATGGAACACAAAAAGTATTAACCTCTTAATCTGATACGCACAGATTCCTCATGCGCAGTCAAACCTTCAGTATTTGCGATCATCGCACAAGCGTCGCCGATCTCTTTCATCCCCTCTTTGCTCATAGAGATAATAGAAGATTTCTTCAAAAAGTGCTCTACACTAAGCGGTGAATAGAATTTCGCCGTCCCACCTGTCGGAAGTGTGTGGTTAGGACCTGCCACATAATCACCTATAGGCTCCGGCGTGTTTTCCCCCAGGAATATAGCACCAGCATGTCTGATACTATCAAGCAGAGACATAGGGTCTTCCGTGATGACTTCCAAGTGTTCCGGAGCGATCTCGTTCATAAGTTCGATCGCTTCATTCATATCTTGGGTTACGATGATCGCACCTCTCTCTTCAATCGATTTACGTGCTATCTCTTCTCTGGAAAGTGTACCTAGGAACTCTTCTACCTTGTCACTTACTCTGTTTGCTAGTTCCCCGTCTGTAGTGATAAGAATAGAACTTGCCATCTCATCATGCTCAGCCTGAGAAAGAAGGTCTATAGCGATATAGTCCTCTCTGGCAGTTTCATCTGCAAGAATACCTATCTCAGAAGGACCTGCGATCATGTCAATATTTACTTCACCGTAAACCAGTTTTTTCGCTGTAGCCACAAAAATATTTCCAGGACCTGTGATCACATCTACCTTCGGGATCGTTTCAGTACCATAAGCCATCGCACCGATCGCTGAGGCACCACCCACTTTAAAGACCTGGGTCACTTTACAGAGGTGACAGGCTGCAAGTAAAAGTTCATTGATCTCATCATCAGGTGTTGGCGTACATACGACTATCTCTTTTACACCTGCTACCTGTGCAGGGATCACATTCATCAGTAATGAACTTGGATAGGCAGCTTTTCCTCCAGGAATGTAAAGCCCTGCTCTGTCAACAGCAGTGACTTTCTGACCCAGGATCGTCCCGTTGGCTTCTTTATCCATCCAAGTTTTTGGCATAAGTTTTTGGTGGTATGTCTCTATACGATCATAGGCAAGGTGCAGTGCATCACGAAGTGCAGGATCTATACGCTCATACGCCTTTTCCATATCTTCTGTTGAGACTAAAAGCTCACTGTCATCTTTAGGTTCCCAACGGTCAAACTTCGCTATCTGTGCTTTAAGTGCAGTGTTACCTTCAGTTTTAATCTCTTTAAGAAGTCCTGAAACAATACCTGTCACCCCTTCTATATCCATCTGGCCACGTTCTAAAAGTTCAGCAAAGTTTGCTTCAAATGTATCATCACTACTGTAAAATATTTTCACAATAAATCCTTATATTTTCTTTCATATCTTGGGAGCATACTCTCATTACCCAATACACCGCCTTGGTGTATATAGAGTATAGGCTTGGAAAAGACCTCAGGATGTTCCAATAAAACACGCCATCCAAGAGGATCATAGAGGAGATCAAACTCCACTCCCGTCTGTCGTTGTAATTTTAACCAAATTTTATAGTTATCTTTATAAAGTTTACCAAAATGGTGTTTTTTCTCCAGTTCCAATATCTCAGGATGAAAGCTTTCATCCTCTTCCAACTCTGAAAACTGTTGTTTAAGATAATTAGCATCTCCTACACATGGTGTGGTATAGACATTTATCTTCAGGGAGCAAGGAGTAAGGAGCAAGGAGCAATTCTTTTGCAAAAATAGTGCTGTTGTGCCTGTTCCTGATGGTAAAAAAATATTAAGTTCTTCTATGCCTTTATCTTTTTGCCACTCTATAATCTCTTTAGCCAAAAGTTTAATCCCATGCTCCGCCTCTTTTTGACGTCCTCCCTCTTCAATAAATAAAATATCATCACCAAATTGCTCGCTGTTTCTTGCTACCTGCTCCCTAATAATCATACCGTTATGAAGTGCAGCCCTGTAGTTACCATGAGGATTTTCTTTAAGATAACCAGCCACATGATCTACATAATACTCAAACTCCCATCCTTTCATTTTAGCCAGTACTGAAAGAGAATACATCGCATTGGATTGCGCAGAACCATAAGAGATCAGTTTTTTAATATCTGGAAAATCATGTTGAAGAAAATAGTAAAATTTCCGTGCTTTGTTGCCGGAAAAATCTGAATGAAGCAAGTCATCGCGCTTTAAATAAAAGGAGTGACCTTCAAAAACATGTTTTTCTATCGGAGAAGATAAATCAAAAATCATACTGCTTTCCATTAATCGCACGAAGTGTGCCTGTCTCTATGAACGACCTTGTAAGCGAAGCGATTCGAGAATAGAGACGACTTTTGTTTTACTTTTCTAGAAAAGTAAAGAGAAACATCGCCTCAATGAAGAAAAAGGAAATTTATTTAATTTCTACCAACACAATTAAGATCATCAAATGCTCTTTCAAGTCTCACAACTGTCGACTCTTCTCCAGCACGTAACCATTTTCTTGGATCATAATATTTTTTGTTCGGCTTATCTTCACCCTCAGGGTTTCCGATCTGTCCTTGCAAATAGTCATGATACTTTGCGACATAGCCGCGTACACCATCCCAGAATGACCACTGTGTATCTGTGTCGATATTCATTTTGATCACACCGTATTCGATTGCTTCTCTGATATCTGAAAGCTCAGAACCTGAACCGCCATGAAAAACAAAATCAACAGGCTTTTTAGCTGTATTGAATTTCTCTTGAATATATGCCTGGGAATTATCTAATATCTTCGGTGTAAGTTGTACATTTCCAGGTTTATATACACCATGGACATTTCCAAATGATGCAGCGACAGTAAATCTGTCAGAAACTTTTGAAAGTTCTTCATAAGCATATGCTACCTCTTCAGGTTGCGTATAAAGTAAAGCATTATCGATATCAGTGTTATCTACACCGTCTTCTTCCCCGCCTGTCACACCAAGTTCTATTTCAAGC
Organism: Sulfurovum sp.; assembly: GCA_036568165.1. Lineage (GTDB taxonomy): Bacteria > Campylobacterota > Campylobacteria > Campylobacterales > Sulfurovaceae > Sulfurovum. The sequence continues at coordinate 2,650 of DATCTA010000223.1, read as the reverse complement.
GTCATACCGATCTTTGACATACGCTCCAAATACGCTTTGCATGTAGCGATATTCTCTTCGATAGGTTCTTCGGAAAGATCTATCATGTGGGAAGAAAAAAGAGGTGTCCCATGGAGTTTATAATGTGCTTCACTTGCATCAAGCAATGCATCTATCCAAGGAAGCAGCTCTCTTGCTGCATGGTCTGTATGTAGTACTACAGGTACACCATATGCTTTTGCCAAAGTATGTACATGCTGTGCACCTGAGATACAGCCCAGAATTGCAGCTTCATCTGAAGGAAGACCCTTTCCTGCATAGTAGGCCCCACCGCCATTGGAGAATTGAATGATGACAGGGGAATTTACTTTTTTTGCAGCTTCTAGTACTGCATTGATAGAAGATGTGCTCACTACATTGACTGCAGGTATGGCAAAACCTTCCTCTTTCGCGATCTTAAACAGTTTTTGAAGGTCATCCCCGGTCACAACACCTGCTTGAACTACATCTAAAACTTTTGTAGACATTTATATGATCCTCTTTATGAGATTATTTTAATTGGATTTTAGCATTTTTCATTAGTTCAGCTACCACTTTCTCTTGAGAAAGCTGCATCTTTATGCTGTTTTTTACCGCATCAAATTCAGGGATCTTTTTTGTACTGTTAGCTTCTTGCGCCATTTTTTTCATCTTATCGTATGCTTCTTGCGCTTCTTTGTCAGTGATTGGAGTGGTAGAGATCTTCTTCTGCATCCAGAAGCCTGCAAGTGCTGCATCTTTCTCTTTCTCTGTTAACGATTTTTTTGCCTCTACTGCCACCAATTTTGCCGGTGCCATCATCTCGATCAATTGTTTTTTACCATCTTCTGGCAGCTTATCCCAGGTCATCTTACCCTGTGTAAGTGTTTTGAGTGCTGTGTTCGCCTCTTCAACAGTGATCTCCATACCATTAACTGTCCCTGCAGTTGCTGCTGATGCATAATGTGTTGTAAGCGCCAATGTTAAACCAAGTATCGCAAGAATTTTTTTCATTCTTTATTTCCTTATATTATGTTTGTGATGCGTATTCTATCCAATCTTTGCCAATGAATAACTAATACATTTTAACGTACTGTTATCTTGGCATTCTTCATAACTCTATCTATCAAACTCTTCTCGATCATCTGCATTTTCAATCTCTCTTTGATCGATTCAAATGGCGGAATTTGACGTGTGGAATTGTTTTCTTCAGACTGCTTTTTCAGCTCATTATAGACTTCGATAGCCTCATCATCACTGATCTTGATTTTAAGTGCTTCTTTTTGCGTCCATGCTCTTGTATAGACTGCTTGTTTCTCTTCTTTGGACAACTCTTTTTTTGCTGCTTGTGAAGCAAGCATAGGGAGTGATAATTCCTGGATAAGTCGTGTACGCTGCTCAGGCGGCAAACGATCAAAATCCGTCACCTTGCCCTGCGTACGCTGTTTAAGGTAATCATCTGCATCTCTTTTAATGACCTTTTGACCATTGACTGTAGCGATCACTGCATTACTTGCTCTTGATTTTGGCAATACAGGTTTTGCTTTTCCATTGAGATTAATTCTGCTGAGATCCACCATCCCTGAATTATCCGGAGTGTTTAACATATTTGTCAAACTGTTTTTTAATTCATCTGCTGATACCGGGCTAAGTACCAACACAGATGACAAACCCAGAAGGGTAAAAATTCTTTTCATACTCTTTTCCATAGTTAAATTTGTAAAAGACAGCTTACTTTGTTGTATTTGTTTCTGGTGTCATATAAACAATTTTAGCTTTACTTGTAAGCTCTTTTGCCATCTCTTTAATTTTAGCAGTAAACTGCTGTTGCTTAAGTGAAATAATGATCTTATCTTTTACAGTTTCATATGCTACCGGTTGTGCTTCAGTCTTCTTCTCAAGATAGATCACATGATACCCAAACTGTGTTTTAACCGGTTTCATCGTGATCTGGCCATCTTTAAGTTCCCAGACTGCTTTTGAGAATTCCGGAACCATCTGGCTTTTTGTAAATGTACCCAGATTTCCACCATCTTTTGCAGAAGGACCCGTAGATTTTTCTTTTGCCATTTCAATGAACTTTGTCTTTAAGACCTCTCCTTTGAATGTCTTGAGCTTATCAATGATCTCTTGTGCATCCTTCTCAGTCGCAACTAGAATATGTCTTGCCTGCATCGTTGCTTCCTGCATGAATTTGTCAGCATTCTTTTCATAGAACTTCTTGGCTTCACTGTCACTTACTAATGCGTTATCCATTTGTGCTTTCATCCACATGTTCACTAGCAATTCGTTTCTGAGTTTTTCCATATTTTTTTGAAACTCAGGTTGTTTATCTATACCTTCCTGCTGTGCAAGTTCTGTAAAAAGTTCTTTTTCTATAAGTCTGTCCAGAACCATCTTTTTCTCTGCATCACCCAATTGCATATAATTTGCCTGTGGCGCAGATGCGGTAACAAAAGTTTGTGCATCTTGTTTAGTGATATTTTTTCCATTAACTGTTGCAAGTATATCTGACGCGACAACCGATGTAGCCATAACCGCCATAGCAAGCAGTGAAGTTTTTGCCAATTTTAACATTTCGAACGTTCCTTGATTGTTTAAATTTTTAAGAAGAAGTATATCCCTCTTGGGTAAATCATTTATTAATGTGCTA
>DATCTA010000222.1:0-4895 GCA_036568165.1 Sulfurovum sp. | reverse complement strand
GCTACGACCAATTTGCTTGGCAACATAGACAAAGCCTTTTCAAGACGTTTTAACTACAAGATCGAGTTTAAAAAACCAGGGAAAAGACAGCGTCTTAGACTTTGGCAGTTCATGCTTCCTGAAAATGCAGACTTTGAAGAGGGATTTGATATTTCAGAACTTGCCAAATATGAACTTACAGGTGGTCAGATCAATCTTATCATCAAGAACACCGCCTATAAAGTAGCGGTTAGAGAAGAGAGTGTGTTTTCTAACCAAGATTTTCTTGAAGAGATCGAGAAAGAGCTTGGTTCCAGTTTTGAAGGCGAGAAGAGTATGGGCTTTAAGGTCTAATAAAAAGCATCATTTTACAAGCTCGGCTTTTGCGCCTATGAGCTGAATGATACCGCCTTTGACATTAAGCGGTGTAAAACCGTTCTTTTCTAAAATACGTGATGCTGAGACACTTCTGCTTCCCGTTCTGCAATAGACAATGATCTTTTTATCTTTGACATCTCTGAGCATACCAAGGTTTGTACTGAGTGCGTCTACAGGGATAAGTGTCGCATCTCTGAGGTGACCGCTTTTAAACTCTTCTATCGTTCTGACATCAAGCAGGGTCACATTGTCATCATTCTCAAGTAAATGTATGGCTTGTTTGGCATCAATGGACTCAAAATTTGCAAATATCCATCCTTTTGAGTAGGCAAACCAAAAAATCAGTCCGGCCATTGCTATCCAATAGAGTATATTGGTATATCTCCCTTGTAAATCCACTTTTATCGTTCCTTATAGTTATGATAATTTTACATGATATTGTACCTCTATTTTCTTTGTATTTTGGTAGTTACATCTCGTTACATCCTAAAAACTAATCATAATAAAGATTGATCTTGCCAAAATATTTTAACCATCTTTTAGCTAGTATAAAAGAGATATTCTGAGAATTCTCTGTACTTTGAGTAAATACATGCGCCCAAGCCGTGTTTAGGTACGAGGATTTGAAAGTGAGCCAAGCTCATTTTCAATGGAATTTTATGAAAATAAAGGGATTAATATGACTCATGTAATTACAGAACATCCATATTTTGGTGTATTTGTTCTATTCGCATTGACAGCTGTTGCATTTCCTGCAACGTTGTGGGCTGCGCGTTTTGTTAGTAGAAAGCTGGCAAGGCTTGATACAGAGAAGCTTAAACTGACTATCTATGAGTGTGGACCGGAAGTAACAAAACAGCCCAACACGATATCAACTCAGTTCTATTTGATAGCACTTTTGTTTATCCTGTTCGATGTAGAAATTATCTTTATGTTCCCTTGGGCGATCGATTTTAAACTGCTTGGATGGTTTGGTTTCGCGGAGATGATACTATTTTTATTATTGCTTGCGATAGGATTCATATATGCATGGAAAAAAGGAGCACTTGAATGGCACAACATCAAGTAAATTATGCCAGTTCGGCTGGATTACCGATAGCATTGACTTCGGTAGATAAACTCGTAAACTGGGGGCGTTCAAATTCTCTTTGGCCGCTTACATATGGACTCGCATGCTGTGCGATCGAGATGATGGCAACAGGAGCATCACGTTATGACTTCGACAGGATGGGAACGATCTTTAGAGCTTCTCCTAGACAGTCAGATGTTATGATTCTAGCAGGTACGCTCTCTAAAAAACACTCTGAGTTCGCAAGAAGACTCTATGATCAGATGACAGAGCCTAAGTGGGTGATCTCGATGGGTTCATGTGCGAACACGGGAGGTATGTTCAATACCTATGCGACTGTGCAGGGGGTTGACCGTATCATTCCTGTAGATATCTATCTTCCTGGATGTGCACCGCGTCCTGAAACACTTCAGTATGCATTGATGATGCTTCAAAAGAAGATTCGTAAAGAGTCTGCCAATATGAATAAAAATACAAAGCAGGATCTCACTACACAAACTGGTAAAAGAGCGAGGTTGATCTAATGAGAAAATATGTACCTAAAGACAATGTTCAAGGAAAAGCCTACTATACAGACAGATTCTGGGTTGCACCGCGTGTTCCTAGAACTCAAGTAGAAGATGCACATTTTTCAGCAGTAGTTGAAGCATTAGGTGACCTGGCAAAAGAATCGTATATGGAGATAGGACAGCTTGTTGTTCATATAGATGCGACCAATAATGTTGCGGCAATTAAAATACTCAAAGAGAAATGCGGATATACACAATGTTCTGAGCAGAGTGCTGTAGATTACTTGGCACAGGATGGAGAGTTCGAACTCTTTTACCAGCTTCTTAATGTCACTGAAGCCAAAAGAGTAAGAGTGGTGTGCCGTATCAAAGAGGGACAGGCGATCGAGAGTATCACCTCTCTTTTCAAATCAGCTAACTTTGCAGAGCGTGAAATGTATGACATGTTCGGTATCAAGGTAAATAATCATCCATTCCTTAAGCGTATCATCATGCCTGATGACTGGGAAGGGCATCCGTTACGTAAAACATATCCGCTGCACGGAGATGAATTTGCGTCATGGTATGAAGTAGATAAGATCTTTGGTAAAGAGTATAGAGATATCATCGGTCCAGAGAACAGAGACCCTGCACACATAGACAGATATGATACGAAACGTTTTGCAAGAATAGGGTATGAAGTACCGTTCGGTACAGATATTTCTCAAGGTGAAACTGAGCAGGCTATTGAATATAGTGATACATTCTTAGCTAACTATAATAAAAAATCTAAACAATTAGATGAAAGAAAATAGGGGAGCCGATGCAAGTATCTAATAAATTAACGCCATTTTTTGAAAACCTCAATTTTGAGCGTGATGACAACACAATGGTCATTAACTTTGGTCCGCAGCACCCTTCAGCGCACGGGCAATTAAGACTTGTTCTTGAATTGGACGGTGAGCAGGTAGTAAAAGCATACCCTGACATAGGTTATCTTCACAGAGGCATCGAAAAAATGGCAGAGAACATGACATATAATGAATTTTTGCCAACAACAGACAGACTTGATTATATAGCATCTACTTCCAATAACTATGCGTATGCATTAGCTGTAGAAAAACTTCTTGGCATAGAGGCACCTAGACGTGCACAGGTCATCAGAACAATGCTTCTTGAACTTAACCGTGTGATCTCACACCTTTTCTTCATCGCTACGCATGCACTGGATGTCGGTGCAATGTCGGTATTCCTCTACGCATTCCGTGAGCGTGAATTTGCAATGGATCTTATGGAAGACTACTGTGGTGCGAGATTGACACATTCTGCTGTACGTATCGGTGGTGTACCTCTTGATCTTCCACAAGGTTGGTTAGAGAATATAGCTGCTTTCTGTGACAAGGTTGATTATGAAGTAGAGCATACGTATGAAGCACTTCTTACAGAGAACCGTATCTGGAAAATGCGTCTGGAAGATGTAGGAGTGATCTCTGCTGAAGATGCACTTTCATGGGGTTGTACAGGTCCTATGCTAAGAGGTTCTGGTGTGAAATACGACATTAGAAAAGAAGAGCCGTATGAATTATATTCAGAACTTGATTTTGATATCCCGGTAAGTGAAAGATGTGATTCTTATGGGCGCTATAGACTCTATATGGAAGAGATAAGACAATCAACTCGTATCATCAGACAGCTTATTCCAATGTATGCTGAGACTGAGCCACAGCTTATGGCACATGCACCACAGTATATCTCGGCACCAAAAGAAGAGATCATGACACAAAACTATGCATTGATGCAGCACTTTGTATTGGTAACTCAAGGAATGAGACCACCAAAAGGTGAGGTTTACGTGCCAACAGAATCTCCAAAAGGTGAACTTGGATTCTATATCAAGTCAGAGGGTGAACCATATGCCTACAGATTGAAGTGTAGAGCACCTAGTTTCTTCCATACAGGATTGCTTCAAGAGCTTTTAGTTGGAACTTATATAGCAGACGTCGTTACGATCATCGGTACTACCAACATCGTATTCGGTGAAGTTGACAGATAAGGAGAACCCATGAAAAGATATGACTTAAGACACTTAAAAGACGACTTTTATGACAGAATGGTTGAACTTATCGATCAGGGACTTAAAGTCGGTGAAGTAGGAATTTTTCTCTTTGAAGTAGGAGACTACTCTTCTATTCAAAGATCTGCTGATGTGATCAAGGCAACCGGTCATGAACTGATGAACTCACTGAAGTTCAATGAAGTTGACTGGACTGTTGTTGTCAAGAAAGCAAGCGAGGAAGATGCCAAAGCACGTAAAGAGGCATTAGAGGCTTCAACACAAGAGACTGAAGAATCAGTTACTGAAGAAGAAGCGTAAAACTCCCCATTTTCTTCCGTAGACCAAGTTTTTACTTGTGTCTGCAAATTCTCTCATACTTATAGTATTATCATTTAAATTTTTTTAGATTTTATTTTTATAGAATTAAATGCGTAAAGAGTGTAGTAGATATACTGTGCTCATTACAAGCACAGTATAGAAGTTTTATTTTAATTTAGATGCGATATCTTTTACTGCATCACTTGCATGGTTGAATGCAAGTGCGATACTTCCTTGATCAGTTACAACGTCACCGATTGTGTAAAGACCTTCAACATTTGTTTCAAATGTAGCTTCATTGTATACAGGTACATCCCACTCTCCAGTCTTAACACCAGAGTTTACAAGGATATCTTTTGGCGTTGTACCACCAAGTGCGTAAACCGCTCTGTCGTATACACCAGTTGATCCATCTGTAAAGTTTACTTGAATCTTGCCTGTTTCTGTTGGTTCAACGCTCTCAACATCTACACCAAGTTTGTTAAGGATTTTTCCGTTATCTAGGTATTTAAGAGTCGCTGCAGTATTAACAGGGTTCATTCTTTTGATCTCAGCTTGTCTGTAGTTGAGTGTAACTACACAATCTTCCATGCCTTCCATCTCTACC
>DATCTA010000221.1:0-7891 GCA_036568165.1 Sulfurovum sp. | reverse complement strand
CGCCGAATTTTAACCAGGTGATCATCTCTTCGCTTGTCAGACCCAGCGGCATTCCTCCAAAGATCGAAAATGCAGGGTTCTTTCCTTTCCAGTAGTAGACACCGGAGTGAAATGCATCTATCTGTGCTGCAGATGTCGAGTCAAAGACCTGAAGGGCAGGTACAAGGATGTTTTTAGGGTAGATCTTGATCTCAAGTGTGCCTCCGCTGAGTTCTAAACACCGCTGGGCAAACGTGTCCACACCTGTACCCATGATAGGAAAATGTGCAGGCCATGATGTTGCCAGTTTGAGGGTGACCTTTTTACCTCTGTTGACAGGTGAAGCTTCACCTTCTTTTGTATCTTCTGCCCTGTGGCATCCGCCAAGTGCCAAAGCTGTAGCACCAAGTGCTGTGCCGGCTATAAAATCTCTTCGTTTCATTATGTATCAATATCCTTGAATTAATAGAGTAAATAGTAACATAACTATGAATAAACAAGGATGAAAATGAAGTGTCATATCTGCAATCACGAAACGCGATCATTCGTAGATGAGAAAACCGATATCAAATACTATCGTTGCCCTGACTGCGAATATATTTTCAAGTCACCTGAGTATTTCCAAGATCTTTCTGTACAGAAAGTCCGTTATAACCTGCATGAAAATGATGAAGATGATGCCGGGTATCAAGCCTATTTTATACGATTTTTGGATTTTGTCCTGCCTTTGGTAGGTGAACCTAAGAGTGCACTGGATTTTGGATGTGGAGCAACTTCGCTTTTGGCCAACATGTTGATAGACCGTGGCATTTCTTGCGACTATTATGATCCGATCTACCATCCTGACAGTTTGGATGAAGACAAAAAATATGATCTGATCGTATCTACTGAAGTCTTCGAACATTTGCACGAGCCAAAAGAAGTATTCAAGGATTTACTGGACCGGTTGGAAGAGGGTGGCTACCTTGCACTGCAGACACAGTTTCATACCAATGATATAGAAGAGTTTAAAAAGTGGTACTACCATCAGGACCCGACACACATCGTCTTTTTTACCGCAAAAACCTTCAGAGTGCTGTGCGAAGCTTTTGGTTGTGAATTTTTAGGTGATAATGGAAAAAATATGGTCCTGATCAGAAAGCGTACAGAACCAAGATGATGATACTAAAAGAGCGAATACTCTTCTTGTATCGTGTTTAGCATACTCTTATCTGCATTGTAGATAAACGCATAGTTGTAGTGGATATTTTTAAGTAGCTCCTGAAGCTCCTCTTTGGTTTCAAACCAGTGTGGATGATCGATGCCCGGTACCTTGGTCTTAGGCGGTGTCATGACAACACTTTTTACCCACATGTTGCTTCTCATGACGTATTCTCTGGCTTTAGTGATATCTGCAAGATTGTCTGTGAAGATAGCTACTTTGTCACTTTTACTCGCTTTTGTACTTTTAAGATTGCCATCTATAAATACCGGGGTAAAGTGTTTTGTGTACTTGAGCCGATCCATAGAGTAGACAAGTTCATGTTTCTCACAAAAGTCGATGACGCGGAGCAGATATTCCAAGTGAAAAGGGATCAGCTCTTTTTCCTGATAGACATAGCCGCCCACTTTAAATGTCGTTCTAAAGAGAGTATCGGAAACAATGTATCCGTCTACCTCTTTGTTGAGTTTTGGTACATCAGGCTTGATAAGTTCTAGAAGCTCCTGGTCTGTGCCGGCAAATAGCGAACATTCAGAATTGAGTATCTGTTCAAATGCCTTTTTCCAGTCTTTCCCGATAAAATTGATGTTGCTTTTATGCACAAGAATCATCTTGAGAAACGTCAGTTCATGATTTGAAAGCAGGAAAAATTTTGCTTCTTTTTTGATGACGACATAGCGAATGAGCTTAAAAGCAGCAAGCTGCAGATCAGAGACTTTGATCCAGGCGATCTCATCATCATTTTTCACGATATTATCATCTGCATAGACTATCGCATAGGCACCATTGGCGATAGCCTGGTCAATCTCTTCCTGGTCAGAAGAGAAGAAAAGATCGCCATGTTCTATCTTTGAGTAGTAGACCGATGCACCCTCGATAGAGTGAACTTTTGGTGTATTGGTGAGGGTACCCTCTGTTAAATTTACAATATCTTCTATTTTCATATTTAGCCTATAGGTGTTCCAGCAGTTTTAGGCTTTTCCGGACGGATCATACATAGACCATTCTCATCTTTAGCAGCAAGGAGCATTCCTTCACTTCTAAGACCCATAAGTTTGGCAGGCTTGAGGTTTGCTACGACACATACCTGTGTACCCAGCATATCTTCTGCAGAATACCACTCTTTGATACCTGCAACCACCTGTCTTGGCGTCTCTTCGCCTACATCGACCTGTAGTAATAGAAGTTTATTACTCTTAGGCACTTCTTCGGCTTTGACAACCGTTCCGACTTTGAGAGATGTCTGGAAGAACTGGTCTATACCGATAAGTGCTATTCCTTCTTCCTTCTTTTCTTCTTTTGCAGGAGCTGCTTTTTTGTCTGCTTTTTTCTCTTCAGGTTTAATATCACAAGGTTCTGCCTGTGCCAAAAGTGGCTCTTCGATACGTGGGAAAAGAGGATCGATCTTTTCAAGTGTGAATGTATCTAAAAGTTTCGTATCTTTAAACATCTTATTCCAAGCGTCATGGTCTATCGTGAAGTTTAAAGCCTTTGAGATCTTTGTACACACAGCAGGCATGACAGGATAAAGCATGATAGCTACTTTTGCCAGGATCGCAGCGATCAGGCCGTTGAGTGCCATAGCCTCTTCTTCTCTGCCTTCTTTCATCATGGTCCAAGGCTGATACTTGTCTATGGCTTTGTTCGCTACGCTCAATGGTCTCCAGAGTTCTTCAAGGTATCTGTGTATCTGCATTTCAAAAAGCAGTGGCTCCAAAGTGTTAAGTGCTGCATGTACTTCATCAAGTTCAGCCTGATAATACTTAGCAACATTGCTTGAATCCACAGTACCTTCAAAGTATTTGCCGCTCATACCTATAAGACGGTTAAGGAGGTTTCCAAGATCATTACCAAGATCAGAGTTGATACGGTCAATAAGTGCTTTTTGACTGAAGTCACCATCACCGCCGAAAGGTACCTCTCTAAGCATGAAGTAACGGAAATTATCCAGTCCATATGCGTTTGCTACTTCTCTTGGGTTAACAACATTGCCTTTGGATTTACTCATCTTCTCACCATCACGGGTCCACCAGCCATGTGCTGCGATATGTGTAGGAAGAGGAAGATCAAGGCTCATAAGGAATGCCGGCCAGTAGATCGCATGGAAACGTAAGATATCTTTACCGATAAGTTGTACACGGGCAGGCCAGTAGTCCATATTTGCTTCATCTGTACCGTATCCAAGGGCTGTCACATAGTTCATAAGAGCATCCAGCCATACATACATCACATGTTTAGGATCCTTCATCTCTTCTGGAAGCTTTACACCCCAAGCAAAACTCGTACGTGTGATAGAAAGATCCTGCAATCCACCTTCTACAAAACGGATCACTTCGTTTCTTTTACTCTTTGGCAAAATGAAATCAGGATGATCTTCATAGTATTTCAGTAGTTTGTCCTGGTATTTGGAAAGTTTGAAGAAGTAACTCTCCTCTTCGACCACGGTAGTGCTTTTGCCACATTCAGGACAGAACTCATCATCTACCAGCTGGATAGCAGTGAAGAAAGTTTCGCATGATATACAATAGTGTCCTTTATAGGTGTCCTTATAGATGTCACCATTTTCATGCATGGACGAAAATGCTTTTTGTACACCTTTCATATGGTCTGCATCTGTCGTTCTTATGAATTTATCATAGGAGATATCAAAGTCATCCCAGAGGTTTCTAAAAGTTGCAGAGATCTCATCCGCATACTCCTGGGTACTTTTACCCCTGGATTTTGCAGCTTCTTCTATCTTCTGACCGTGCTCATCCGTACCTGTAAGAAAGTAAGTATCCAATCCTGATAGACGGGAGTAGCGTGCAAGTGTATCTGCGATGATGGTTGTATAGGCATGACCGATATGGGCGATATCATTAACGTAGTAGATCGGTGTAGTAATGTAGGCTTTTTTGTGACAAGACATATTTGGTAATTCCTTAAACAAATGAGTTTGTAGAGTTAATTTGGGAGATATTTTAGCCAAGAAGTGCTGTATTGTAGGTGATTTTGCCAAATTATATCTTTCTGTAGTATAATAAGTGCATGGATTAGAATGGCAACAGAGGGAGTTATTAAAGGATAGGTTATGGATAGGGATTCTACTGAAACGTTGGATATGGAAGCCATTTCAAGAAAAGAGACTTATACAGAAGAAGAAAAAAAGTTCATTATGGCCAGACTTAATGAACAGAGGCTGATGCAGCAGAGAGAAGCAGAAGCGCTTTCTGAACAAAAAAAAGTATATACAGAAGAAGAAAAAAAGAAGATCCTCAATACTATCAATCAAAATAGACTCAGTGAACAAAGAATTGAAGAGATCAAAAAGAAACGAACTCATCATAAGACAATTTATAAATTTGGGACTAAAGAGTATTATAAATTCATCAATATGAAACGAGAGTATTACCTTGAGATCAACGATTGTAAAAAGATCACCAGCAGACCAAGGATACTGCCTATCTATTATAGATCAATAGATGTGTTGCAGAAAAAAGATGTACTCATCAAATCAGAAGTGTATTCAGAGAAGTTTTTTATTTCACTTGATCCTATTCGCGTGTATTTTAAGGCCTATGCTTTGGAAGATGAGCGTTAAAAACAGATAATAAGACTATATTTTTTTAATCTTTAGTATAATGAAAACAGGTAGTTATACATAAAGGAATAAAAATGAAGATTTTAAAAACACTTCTCGTTGTCTTTTCTACAAGTATATTGTGGGCTGACGCACAAACGTTGTATCTGCATAAGTGTGCAGGATGTCACGGGCATAGTGGTGAAAACAGTGTTATGGGAAAATCTAAAATTCTTAATCAGATGAAGGCAGAAGAGATCGAACAGGCACTCTATAATTATGCTGAAGGTTTATGTGAAGTTGAAGCTGAAGTATGTGACCCTAAAAATCCCATGATACAGCATGGTAAAAAATCTATAGTAAAGAATTTGAGTAAAGAAGAGATCCATGATCTTGCGGTCTATATCAGCCAGTTAAAATAGCAGATTCTTTAACCAAAAGGGTTCTATGTATTTTGTCTATATGCTCAGGTGTGCGGATGGTACTTTTTATACGGGTATAGCAACGCAGCTCGAACGTCGTGTAGAGGAGCACAACACTTCAGATAAAGGGGCAAAATATACACGGACCAGAAGACCTGTGGTGTTGGTCTACAGCGAGGTACACCCGGACAGGAGTTCCGCATCCAAACGCGAATATGAGATTAAGAAAAAAATGAGCAGAGCAGAGAAGTTGAAGCTGGCAGCTTCTGATTAAAATTCAAAACCGCCTCCGCTGCCTTTGCTCATACTGTCATAGACGGCACTGACATAGGCATCACGAATTTCACAATCAAGTACTTTTTCACACTTCAGGCAGCTTTTTACCTGATGTTCTGTTTGACATGTTTCAAGTTCAGATTTTTTCTGTTGAAGCGCTATCTGCCACTGGTCAAGTATCTCTTCTGACATTATGCTTCCACCCCGTATGCAACTTTAAGTTTATTTACTTCGTAATTTGAACCAAAGAAACAAGGACTTGTATCATGCGGATGAGCAGGAATGAGTTCCATAAGCCTCTTTCCTTCGGCATTGACAGCCTGGCCGCCGGCTTGTTCATACATAAATGCAAAAGGGATCACTTCAAAGAGCTGTCTTAATTTACCTTCAGGTTTATCTGAAGTACCAGGATAAGAGAATATTCCACCGCCTTTTAAAAGGATCTGATGAAGATCAGGCACCATACCACCTGAGTATCTGAGACGATATCCTTCAGCAAAGAGGCCATCGACAAATTCTTTATGATACTTAGGCCAGTTTTGCTGCGTTCCGCCGGGTGCATTGAGTTTACCTTTCTCATCCAGAGTGACCTCCGAGATAAAGTTGAAGAGTCCTTCCTGTGCTCTGTAATGTCGTGGGTTACTCCCTTTTTTTGCCGTCATAAGTTCAATACGCGGTCCATAAACGACATAAGCAGAAGCGACGAGATTTTCAGCTTTGAGTTCACCTTCGTAGATACCGAAGATAGAACCTACTGAAAGATTGACATCTGCCAGACTTGAACCATCTAAAGGATCATAACAGATCGTGTATTTACCATCACTATGCAGCTCTAAAACACCTTCTTTTTCTTCACTTACCAATGCTTTGACAATAGAAACATTTTTAAAGGCCTCTTCGATAATATAGTCGCTTTTTACATCCAGTTTCAACTGCTCTTCACCAGATGTATTTGCGCTGTCACTATAGCCCAGGTCTTCCGTTTTGATGGCATGGTCTATTTTGATAGCAATTTTTTCTATGGTTTCAAATACGGTCTGCATTGTCTGTCCTCTTTTTTTATTTATATATTTTTTGCATGGGTATTGATCCACGCTATGATCTGTGCTGTATTATTGAGATCGAGAATATCTATATGGGAAGGTATATCGTACAGATCACGATCAACAGTCTCATCTATTGCGATAGCCTCACTGCATGGAAAATAACTCTCATCGATGGTGTTTCTAAAGATGGCTATCCGCGGCAGGGGAAGTGTTTTAAGCCCTTCGACAAGCAGGATGTCAAAGTCATTGATCATAGATACGATCTCATCGAGTGTCTTTTCTCTCTGAGAAAAATAGGTCGTTCGTGCAGGAGAGGTGACAACCACTTCCGCACCTGTTTGTGAGAACTTGTAGCTGTCCTTGCCTTCAACGTCAAACTGTGCCTTGTCTTTGGGATCGTTTTTAATAATCGCTACTTTGCGCTCTTGTATTAAAATTTTGGCGATCTTCTCAACAAGCGTGGTTTTCCCACTGTTTGACGGACCGGTAAATGCTACAGCAACTCTTTTATTCACAGAATTATTCCCTTGCATAATGATTGTACGAATTATACATAAATCTTTATTGAATGTATGTTAAAATCGATTTTTATTGAAGGAGAGCACTTGGTCAAGTTACTTATATCATTTATTGCCATGGTTCTTCTTTTTGGCTGTTCTTCAAAAGGTGAAAAAGAGCTCAGGGAAGCATATAGCCAAGATATCTCTTATCATAAACAGTTACAAAAAACAGAAAAACTACAGCTCTATCAAGACCAAGAAACAAAAGTGATGTTGACTGCCACGTATCTCTATATACGTAACTTCGAGAAGAATGATACCCGCGATGAGGAATTTATCATCGCTGTGCATGAAAATGAAAAGGCATTTGGAAATATCAACAGCAGGGATTATAATTTGACACTTAATGGGCAAGTACCAAAAGAGATACACACCCTAAAGCGCAATGATAAGCGCTTAAAAGATCTCTCGTTTGTCACGGACTGGGCTGATTATTATCTTGTGACCTTCCCACATGTATCGGATAAAAATATTACACTGGTGTATGAGAATAAAGTGTATGGAAAGGGAACAATGCATTTTGCCAAAGTGGCAAAATATGTGTTGGAGGAATAAACTTTTTTCTACTATCTTCTGAACCTATCTGTTTGGGAAGGTGTGGCAAGTGTTCTCAGGAGTGGGAAGATACGTGTTGTTACACCTAGTTTATTGAGATAGATCACATAATTTGACAATACCTTTTTCCCATACTCTTTAGCTTCTTCATTTTCCATTGTTTCCATGCTCATGTAAGGTTCATAAGGCCCTTTCCTGAAGTGGCGGGGATTCATAATATGCCTTTTTGTAAAACCTATACCGCCATTGTATGCGTATGCAATGAAAAGCGGATGATAAAGCCATTTGGTCAG
>DATCTA010000220.1:0-6530 GCA_036568165.1 Sulfurovum sp. | reverse complement strand
CCATGAAAAAGTTCTTTTTGGCACCTATCAAAGGCTATCAATATATCTCTAAAATGCTGCCTGCTTCCTGTCGCTATTATCCTACTTGTTCTGAATATGCCAAATGGCAGTTTGAATTCAATCCACCCCATAAAGCCTTTGCAGAGAGTTCATTACGTATATTGCGATGCAATCAGCTTTTTAAAGGGGGTATCGATTACCCAGTAGTTGACTTCAAACCTCCAAAACATCTCTGTATACTCAGCTTTAATCCATTTTGTGGCAAAATTAATGTCATCTATTGGCTGGTACCCAAGTGTACTACACCAAACAATACCAAATATTATGTTTTGAAGGATTTTGATGCAATTAAACGCGCCACTTGACATGCACTTACACCTCAGAGATGGAGAGATGTTGAAAAATATCGCTACATGTTCTGCAAGTACTTTTTCCGGTGCGATCATTATGCCAAACCTAGTGCCTCCTGTGAGTACCAAAGAGGAAGTTGTCGCATACAAACAACGTATCATGGATGCCATCGGTGATGAGAAATTCACCCCATACATGACACTTTTTTTCAAACCCTCATACGACAAAGCGTTTTTAGCATCTGTCAAAGATGAGATCACTGCGATCAAACTCTACCCTGCAGGGATCACCACTAACTCCGAAGGCGGTGTCAGCGGTTTTGATGTAGAGGAGCTACGTCCTGCATTGGAAGCTATGAGCGAACTAGGTATTCCGTTGTGTGTGCATGGGGAGACCAATGGTTTTGTGATGGACAGAGAAGCAGAGTTTGTCAGTATCTATGAAAGACTGGCTATGGCTTTTCCTAAACTGAAGATCATCATGGAACATATCACTACAAAAGAGAGTGTCGAAGCACTGGACAGGTTTGAAAACCTCTATGCAACGATCACCCTGCACCACCTCATCATTACCCTTGATGATGTCGCAGGAGGTATGCTTAAACCGCACCTCTTTTGCAAACCCATAGCCAAACGTCCTCATGATAGAGATGCACTGCTCAAAGTAGCTTTAGCGGCACATCCAAAAGTGATGTTCGGTTCAGACTCCGCACCTCATCCAAAACATGCCAAAGAATCTTGCGGATGTGCAGCGGGTGTATTTACCGCACCTATAGCCCTGCAGGTTTTGGCTGAACTTTTTGAAAAAGAAAATGCCCCGCTGGAGAATCTTCAGGCCTTTATATCAGGAAATGCACAAAATATCTATGGGCTAACACCTCTGTCTAAAACCGTCACCTTGGAAAAAAAGAGTTTTACAGTACCCTCAGATTATAATGGTGTAGTACCAATGTATGCAGATGAGACGATAGCCTACAGTATCAAAGATGTGAAAAACGGATAAGTACAAAAAATATTATTTTAAAAATAACTCGGTAACATAAGGCAAATCAAGAAGGAAAGTGAATGATCGCAAATAGTATTGAAACACTGATAGGTAATACACCTTTAGTAAAGATTAACACTCTTTCAGAAGAGACTGGCACAACGATCTTGGGTAAATGTGAATTTATGAATCCTACCTCCTCAGTCAAAGACAGAATTGCATTTAATATGATCAATGAAGCACTGAAATCCGGTGACATTGACCAAAATACAACGATCATTGAACCTACAAGCGGAAATACCGGTATAGGCCTAGCGGCGATCTGTGCAGCAAAAGGGCTTAAACTTATTTTGACGATGCCTGAATCTATGAGTATAGAGCGTCGCAAGATCCTTATGCACCTGGGAGCAGAACTGGTACTTACCCCTGCAGCAGAAGGTATGGGCGGGGCTATCTCTAAAGCAGATGAACTGGAAAAAGAACTGGATAATGCAAAGGTTCTGCAACAGTTCAATAACCTGAACAACCCAGATATACACCGTAAAACCACCGCACCTGAGATCCTTAGAGATACAGAAGGTAACTTAGATATCTTTGTGGCTGCGGTAGGTACAGGCGGAACGCTTACTGGAACAGGTGAAGTACTCAAATCAGAGATACCTTCACTTGAGATCATCGCAGTAGAACCTTCAGATTCACCTGTTCTAGAAGGCGGAAAAGCAGGACCTCATAAGATCCAGGGTATCGGGGCAGGATTTGTACCGGAGATACTCAATACTGAAATTTACGGTGAAGTCATCGCGGTAAGCAATGAAAAAGCCTTTGCAATGGCAAAGAAAGTTGCAAAAGAGGAAGGTTTGCTTGTCGGTATCTCTGCAGGAGCGAACTTGCATGCAGCATACCTGGTGGCAAGCAGACCCGAAAACAAAGGGAAGACCATTGTGACCATACTCTGTGATACTGCTGAACGCTACCTCTCCACAGAACTCTTTGATGCTTAATGTCGATAAAAGATACATCATCACCTCTTTTGCTTGAGACCATCAAGATAGAAGAAGGTGAGATACATAATCTAAGCTACCATCAGGCACGATGTACCAAAAGCCGTCAAAAACTCTTTAAGTGTAGCGATATACTCGATCTCTCTACCATCATCGATGCACCCGAAACCGGACTGTACCGCTGCCGTATCCTCTATGCTGAAACACTGCACTCCATTGAGTATATCCCTTATGCGCCAAAGAAGATCGAAACACTTAAAATCGTCCCCTCAAACATAGAATACAGCTTCAAATATGCCAACAGGGATGCACTGAATGCTCTGCTTGAAACCAACAACGATGTTGATGAAGTGATCATAGAAAAAAACGGTCTCCTTACCGATACAACTTTATCCAACATTGCTTTTTTTGATGGCACAAAGTGGTTTACTCCTGAGAAACCTCTGCTTGAAGGCACCATGAGAGCCAAATTGATAGATGAGGGATTTTTACAAACAAAAGAGATCAGGCAAAATGAGCTCACTGATTATTCACAAGTAGCTTTAATTAATGCTATGTTAGGATTTAAAATCCTAAACATTGATGCCATTCAAAATATCATAAAGGGCAACTAATGACAACCAACCTTTTACAGACACCTGAGTATCGCGCACTTATACAGTCACACATCTTTAAAACCATTCAGTACCTTTTTGACAAAGACCAGGAGTTTGCTATTGCCTGTGAAGTAAAATATATCACTTTTTCACCAGAACTCCCTACTTCTATCAAATCATCATTTGATGATACGGTTCTATTCATATTGCGCGGATTCACCTTTGAAAGTGCTCAGATCACTGAAGAGTCTTTCTCTTTTGAAGCAGGTTTTGGAAATGAAAATTTTGGTTCAGTAGTTTCTATGCCTCTGCTTGCGATAAAACAGATCTTTGTAGGAGAGCATCCTATTGTCATCAATCTGGCAGATCCTGAAATGGAAAGAAAAAAGAAAAAAGAAGAAAGCGCTTCAACGAAATCTTCTATGGAAGCGCTTTTAAAAAATCCTGAGAATAAAAAACTTCTCAAAACTAAAAAATAAAGAGTACGCTTAGCAGTGACCCGCTAAGATGTAATTTACAACATTATCCACGTAGGCATTGTGTTTGTTCTCTTTAGAGTACACAATGAAGAATTTACGCATCATTGTATATCCTCTAAGTCTAGCTTCAAACAGCTCCCCGTTATTCACTTCGTCCATGATAGCATATCTTGACAAGATAGATACTACCGGTCTGTTCGGATTTCTGTCACTTTTCTTAAGTGTCTGAAGTACTGTCGTAGTATTACTTACCTCTGAAAGAACATTGAAGCTTTTACACGAAACACCCAGCTCGTCAAATACTTCAGCAACTACTTTTCTTGTATAAGAACCTTCATCTCTACAGATCCAGTCAAAATCGTACAATTCTTCTGTCTTCAATATTTTTGGAATTGGCACATTACTTACAACCACAAGCTCATCTTCCAACCACTCTCTATAGATAAGATCATTATCAAATACAGGTGACTCAATAAGACCTACATCAATTTTTCTGTCTTTGAGCTTTTCTATGATATTTTCACTAAGATCGATATCCAAACTTACACTGTTGTTTATCGCTTCTCCGATCGTATTTAGACATTGACCAGGGATGATATATGTACCGATCGTAAATGATGCACCCAGTCTGAATGTGATCTCTTTATTGATAATTTTAAGTATATCCTGCTCTGAAGAGAGTATCTCCTTTTCAAGTCTTGTAGCGATCTTGTAGAGTTCTTCACCCTCATTTGTCAGTTTGATACCGTTCTTTTTACGCTCAATCACCTTACATCCAAGATACTTCTCGATAAATTTGATCTGTTGTGTAACAGCCGGCTGAGAAATACCCAATTTAGCAGAAGCTTTAGAGAAGCTTCTTTCACGTGCTACTGTTAAAAATGTTTCTAATTTGATAAAATCTTTCAACATTTGCTATATGTCCTTAATACTAAATAAATTCTTAAATATATAAATAAATAAGTTAATTTAGTCATTATATCTAATTATACTTAATCTAACATAAGTTGTTCTTATTAGAATAATTTTATTTTGTATTATTTTTATAAATTTTTCTTTATGGTACTTCTAATCAATTACAAGGTATAATGAATACTATATATAGGAGCGCGAAAACGTTATGGAAACAATTTTAAATGCATTAAACCCATCACAAAGAGAAGCTGTCGAGCATATTGATGGTGCAATGCTTATCCTTGCAGGTGCGGGTAGCGGGAAGACAAAAACACTGACTACCAGACTTGCATATCTCATAGGCGAAGTAGGGATAGACCCAGCCAATACTTTAACCCTTACCTTCACCAACAAAGCCGCTGCTGAGATGAGAGAACGTGCACTCAAACTTATGCCTGAAAAAGTCTCTTATCCTCCGCTCTTATGTACTTTTCATAAATTCGGTTTGCTCTTTTTAAAGTTTCATATCGAAAAGCTCGGAAGAAGCAATGCTTTTGTGATCATAGACAGTGACGACAAAAAAAGGCTATTACGTTCTATTGCAAAAGAGTTGAAAGTTGACCTCAATATCTCATTTATCGCTTCTGAGATATCTAAATACAAAAACTCCCTTCTCTCTCCTGAACTTGTACTGGAGAAAGCAGAGTTGCCCGATTACAAACAGATCGCCAAAGTCTATATCGAATATCAAAAAAATATTGAAGAGAACAATCTGGTAGATTTTGACGATCTTCTCATGCTTACCTACAAAATACTCAGTGAGAATGAAGAGCTGAGAAAAGAGACAAGCAGACGCTATCAGTACATTATGGTAGATGAGTACCAGGATACCAATGAACTTCAGTTCCAACTTCTTGAACTGCTATCCTCTGAGCACAATAACCTTTGTGTGGTTGGGGATGACGATCAAAGTATTTATGGATGGAGAGGTGCGAATATCAGGAATATACTAGAGTTTTCCAACAATTTTGAAACATGCAAAACGGTCAAACTTGAAACCAATTACCGTTCTACCGAACCCATCCTTAAAGCGGCCAATACTTTGATAGAGCACAATTCAACACGTTTAGGCAAAACGCTCACATCACATAAAGGAGAAGGTCCGGAGATCAAGCTTCTTCATTCTCTTGATGAGTCCTTAGAGGCTAAAGCGATCGCACATGAGATCCAAAAGCTTCTGGACGAAGGCGCGGATCCGGATGAGATAGCAGTACTCTACCGTATCAACGCACTTTCACGTTCACTTGAAGAGGGATTTACAAAAGCCGGCTTGGGATTCAAACTGATCGGCGGGATGCGATTTTATGAACGTGCTGAGATCAAAGATCTTATCTCCTACTTAAGGGTGATTTCAAATCCACACGATGACTTCTCGCTTGTACGTATCATCAACAAACCAAAAAGAGGTATCGGAAAAGCCTCTATTGAGAAACTTCAAAAAGCTGCCTATGAGAACAAAATATCGATCTTTGAGTATATTGAAAGAGCTGAACAGGGAAAACTTCCTGAAATTGTAAGTAAAAAAGTAGCCACTGCCCTTGGTAAACTGGCTGAAGATATCACCTTTTTACGTGAAACAATGAAAAATGAACTTGGCAACTTTATTACCCTCTTTGAAGAACGTATCAAGATCAAGGATCATTATGCAGGTATGGTAGATGGCTTTGACCGTATCATGAACATCGATGAGTTCTATGGATACTTCAGAGATGCTGTTATCAAAAATCCCGATCTTTCTCTTGATGAGTTCCTTAATGATATCTCACTACAGAGCGACCAGGACCAGGTTGAAGAAAATACTATCACCATCATGAGTATCCATGCAGCCAAAGGATTGGAGTTCGAACACCTTTTTGTCATAGGTCTTGAAGAAGAGTTCTTCCCACTTCTGGGTGAAGGCTCAAATATGGAAGAGGAGCGTCGGCTGGGCTATGTTGCAATTACAAGGGCAAAATCCGATCTGACACTCTGTTATGTTGATAGCCGTTTTTACAAAGGCCGTCGTAAAATGATAGATAAGAGCCGTTTCCTAGGTGAAGCCGGGCTTATCCAGGATACAAGTCTCAAGATCACTAAATCTTCAACCTTTAAAAAAGGTGATCTTGTGAAACATAAGATCTTTGGGATCGGACGTGTGCAGGCAGTTAACAAGTCTGGTAAAGAGT
>DATCTA010000219.1:0-3147 GCA_036568165.1 Sulfurovum sp. | reverse complement strand
GAAAAATATGCTGCAGGTCACCCATGTTGCCTGCGGAGAAAAGAAAGATTTCATCATTAAGCGAATAGTAGTCCTGTTTTTGAGTATGGGGTGTTTCACCGTTTGCCAAAGCATCAAGAACCTTTTTGATCTTAGGTACCTTATGAAGCTTTGCCACCACATTGAAAGAACCGATAGGGTTCAAGATAAATGAAGCAGAGTGCTTTAGATGCTGTAATGTTTTGATCACACGTCTGATAGTACCGTCACCGCCAGAGATAATGATATAGTCGTATGTGTCTATACCAGGGTGTTTGTCAAGTGCTGATGAATCTATGTATGTGATATCAAGACCGTCATGCTGGAATGTTTTACCAATAGAAAGAATACGCATTATTATCCTTAAAAAATCAGCTATAATTATAACCATGAAAATTGAAAATGAAGATGCTCTTGATAACTATATTATCTGTAAACACTGCTATACCTTGCATAAAGAAATACCCTTAAAAGATGGCAATAAAGCATGTTGCAATGAATGCGGTGCCATACTCTACAGGTATGACAGCAAGATCATTGAACACGGTCTGGCATTGAGTATAACAGGGCTTGTTTTTTTTATTTTGGCGAACCTCTTTCCTTTGGTACAGATAGAGATACTCGGGCATGAGCAGTTCATCACTATTCCCAAAACTATTTTTTCTCTGTTTGAGAGCGAATTTTATGTGGTAGGGTTTATTTGTATTTTTCTCATTTTTATTTTTCCATTGATGATCTTTTCGATCAATATACTGATCTTTGTATCTTTGAAGACGGGACGAGGGGAAACATTGACGAAAAATCTTCTTATCATGCTCTCTCATATTATACCTTGGAGTATGACAGATATTTTTCTTATCAGTATACTGGTAGCACTTGTCAAACTGATAGGATATGCCCAGATACATATGGGGATATCTTTTTGGGCACTGATGATCTTTGTGCTTATTGACCTTTATATAGTTAAACGTATTAATCTTTCTGAACTATGGATGTTGAGAAAACAAATTCTGGAAAACAAGGCTGCTTAGTGATAGAGATAGAAGAAGATGAACTGATAAGATGTCCGGTATGTGAAGCGGTTAACATCGACAAAGGCAAAAATAATACCTGCCGTCGTTGTGGTTCGGCCATTTACCATCATAGACATTTCAGTACAGAAAAAAGCTGGGCCTACCTTATCACGGCTATGATAGCCTACATCCCTGCAAATATCTATCCCATGCTTATTACCAAGCAGTTTGGAACGCAGGAAGGCAATACATTGATCGGCGGTGTGGTATTGTTGTGGGAACACGGTTCATACCCAGTATCTATGATCATTTTCGTGGCCTCCATACTTATACCGATATTGAAGTTTCTTGTTTTGATTTATCTGTTAATTAGTGTAAAATACGCCATTGGAAAAGATAGAAAAGTCAATAAGCATAAACTCTATTATCTCACAGAGGTCGTAGGCCCTTGGTCCATGATCGATGTTTTTGTTGTAGCCATACTGGCGGCACTCATACATTTGGCCAATGTTGAGATCATTGCGGGAACAGCAGCAACTGCTTTTGCTATTTCTGTATTTTTTACATTATTGGCAGCACATGCATTTGACGAAAGACTTATTAAGGAATATAAATAGATGTCAGCACAAACACCACAGGTAGAAGAATCAAGCAAATTCAACCTGATCACATCCATATGGATCGTACCTTTTATTGCAGTGATCATCGCGGGATGGTTAGCATACCAGTATTTTTCTGAGCTGGGACCCGAAATTAAGATCATCTTTCCTGCAAACGAAGGACTCAATGCAGGTCAGAGTCAGATAAAGTACAGGAATGTACCTATAGGAACGGTCAAAAAGATTGAGTTGCAAAAAGAAGGAAATGGTGTTGCAGTTATCGCAAGAATGGATAAATCAGCAGTTCCATATCTCAATACCAACACGAAGTTCTGGATCGTTAAACCTGAAGTTGGGATTTCTGGTGTTTCAGGATTGGAAACACTGATCTCAGGAACTTATATCAACATGCATGCTTCCAAAGGCGGAAAGAAACTTAGGTTTTTCCGTGGTTTGAGTGAAGGATACAGACTGACTGAAAAAGGAAGCTATTTTCAGCTTATTGCCCCTTCTGGATACAATATTAAGCAGGGTACACCTATTTACTTTAAAAATATTCAGGCAGGTCAAGTGGAACATATCAATATCTCACTTGATGGTCAAAGTGTTGAATTTGCTATCTTTATCAATGAAATGTATGTACCGTATGTACATAGAAGTTCTAAATTTTGGGTAACCAGTGCAGCGGATGTAAGCTATGCCAACGGTAGACTTGATCTTAACGTAGCACCTGTGACCTCTTTGGTACAAGGAGGTATAGAGTTTTCATCTACAGGAGAAGATAAAACAGATACTGTTCCACATAACTTTTCATTCCGTCTTTACAAGAATGCGCATCTTGCTGAAGGCCAGACTATCGGAAGAGGCGGAGACTTTGTCGGATCTTTTGAAATAGTCACTGAGGAATCGATCGCCAAACTCAAAAGAGGTGCATTCGTAGAATATGAAGGATATGAGGTAGGAAGGGTAAAGGATATCGATCTTTCCTATAATGCCCATACACACAAGATATTGGGTAAAGTGCTAGTCGATATAGACCTGTCATCTTTTTCTTCAAAACAAGATGATGTTGCAAGCTGCCAAAATAAATTTTACAGGGCGCTTGAAGAGGGGTTGAGTGCAAAGATAACACCTACTGACCCTTTTACCGGTACGCTTTTTGTTGATCTTGTTTTTGATGCGAACGTTACAAACAGAACGATTGTCCAAGGACAGAAATATGTGCAGATCCCATCAGTACCTAGTGATAAGGGAGGGATAGTCAATGAGATCGAGCAACTGGTTGCATCTCTTAATAGTGTAGTCAATGATAATGCTGAACCGATAAAACTGTTGGTGGCTGACCTACAAAAAACAGCCAAAGACATTAATGCGATGACCAGTGCAAAATCATTCAAGACCATGCCGGATGAACTTGATAAAACTATGAAAGAGCTGACTAAAACCCTCAAAACGACGCAAAAGGTACTTGAAGGGTATGATAAAAACTCATTGTTAACGCATCAAGTTTCTCAGAC
>DATCTA010000218.1:0-2656 GCA_036568165.1 Sulfurovum sp. | reverse complement strand
TGACGCTTTCCAATTATTGCATTTAGATATCATAGCCGTTTACAGTATAATACTCCAAAAAAGTTTAGGTATCAAGAAATGAACAAAATTCTGCTGCTATTGATGTTTTATTCTTCATTCGTTTTGGCAAGATATGATGCTTATCCAACTAAAGAGTGTCCTGCTTTTAACAATATGAAGCACACTAAAAATACCCATAATGTAAATTTGGATCTAACGAAACAATATACCATCCTGCAAGAACATAAAGGACAAAAACTTGTACTGATCAAAGGAGAAAACCCTGCGCAGAGATGGGTAGATGCTGAGTGCTTTTCCAAAGAGAACAGATCAACAAATCCAATGAATGTTTCAAGGGTTGAGTGTAATGTAATCCCTCTTGATAAAGAAAATGTAAAATCTTCAGAAAGCTCTATAGATTCGAAACATAGTAAAAAATATGAAAATATAAATACTAAAAAATATGAAGCTAGAAATATATCACGTCAGAACATATTGTCTCTTTCCTGGCACAATGCTTTTTGTGAAACCCACAGGTATAAAAAAGAGTGCAAAAGAAGCATGTTCTCTTTTGGAAGACCAAATTATGGTGATAAACATTTTGTACTGCACGGATTATGGCCAAAGCCCAAAAACAACTATTATTGCGGTGTGGAAAAACACTATGTGGTACTGGACAAACACACACAGTGGAACAGACTTCCTCGTCTTGATCTAAGTGATCAGACAAGAAAACGTTTACAAAAGATCATGCCCGGATATGCATCTGATCTGCACAAACATGAGTGGATCAAACACGGCACCTGTTATGGAACGGATGCCAACAGATATTATGAGGATGCTCTAAACATGGTAGAGCAGATGAACCATTCCAGAGTGGGTGATTTTTTCAAGAAGCAAATAGGTAAACGCGTGACGCTCAATCAGGTCCGTGCCATTTTTGACAGAAGTTTCGGTGTTGGTGCAGGTAAACGTGTAACAATGAAATGTAAAAATGGTCTGATCACTGAGCTCAGGCTGCATGTAGGAAGCGGAAGTGATGATCTTGGTGTTTTGCTTAAAAGAGGTGAAACGGCCCGGAGTCATTGTCAGGGTGGTATCATAGATAAAGTTGGGTTCCAACAGAATGAAAGGTAGAAGTTGAGTGATAAAGTAGAGGTATTGGAGGCACTGAAACACTCTAATGTTTTTTTAACCGGTGGCGCAGGTGTGGGGAAAAGCTACATAACCAATGAAGTGATATCAGATTACCGGAAAAGAGGAAAGCAGGTCGTCTCTTTAGGTTCCACAGGTGTAAGTGCGGTCAATATAGGCGGCTTTACAGTGCACAGTTTTTTTGTATTTGGTATCGCGAATAATTTTGAGGAATTGTCTGCCAGCGACAAACGTGCAAAGAAAAGACTTGCTGATCTAAAAAAGATTCTGAAAGCAACTGATCTGATCATCATCGATGAGATCTCTATGGTCAGTACAGACCTTATGGAGATGATAGCCTACAGACTTAACCATTACGGATACCTGGGAAAAGTCCTTTTGGTAGGGGATTTCTTCCAGTTGCCACCTGTACAGAAACAGCAAGGCAGAAATGATGTCTTCGGCGAAAAACTCTATGCTTTTGAGAGCATGGCCTGGGAACGTTTTGACCTTACGGTAATAGAACTGACCCATATGAAGCGTACGACAGATGCAGAGTTCACACACATTCTTTCCAAAGTGCGCAAAGGGCAATGTGATGAAGAAGTGATCAACTATATGACAAAACTCTGGAACACAGACACATTGAAGAAAGAACCCACCTATCTCTTCGGACGCAATCTGGAAGTGGAACAGACCAATAGGGCCAGACTCAATGAACTTGATACTGAAGAGACGATCTTGTTTGCTAATGTAGAGATGTTCGGTTCTGTCAACGAAAAGAAACTGGCAGGCTGGAAGAGTATGCTGCCTATTTCAGAACATCTCACACTAAAAGAAGGGGTCCCTGTTCTTTTTACGGTGAACAAATGGGGAAAGTTCGTTAACGGTGAAAGAGGCATACTCAAAAAGATAGAGGAGGATCATCTCATTGTAGAAAAAGAGGATGGCTTTGTCCGGGTTGAACGGCATGATTTTGATCTTTTGGATATGGATGTCAAAGATGACGGTACGGTGGAGGCTATCACATTGGCCACGCTTTCTCAGTTTCCTCTGAAGTTGGCCTATGCAGTTACCATACACAAAAGTCAGGGCATGAGCATCGATAATCTTGTCTGTAATGTGGATAACATTTTTGCCCCAAGCCAATTCTATGTTGCCATATCACGTGCGATAGATCCAAAACATCTCAAAATCGATTTCAACAGAGGTGATCTGACGCACTATCTGCGCAGGGTCATTAATGTCGATCAAAGGGTAATTGAATATTATACCAATATAGATACTTGATCTTCGGAAAGGTTTTACATGCAAATTATTCTTATATTATTGGGTGCAGTGCTTGGTTTAGTCTATGGTAAATTTACAGATGGGTTTATCTTCAGTTCCAACATTTGTCTCTTTGCAGGATTGACTTTGATCATGCCGACACTCTTTAATGTCAAGATCAAGGATATAAAACTTATTTTCCAATATAGAATGGTCATATTGAAGAGTCTGGCAGCCAATTTTGTTCTTTTGC
>DATCTA010000217.1:0-9221 GCA_036568165.1 Sulfurovum sp. | reverse complement strand
AGATGTGATCGCAGGAAACATAGCAACTGGTGCTGCTGCTCAAGACCTTATAGATGCAGGGGCTGATGCAGTCAAAGTAGGTATCGGACCGGGATCTATCTGTACGACTCGTATCGTTGCGGGTGTCGGTGTTCCTCAAATGTCTGCTATCGATGAGGTAGCTCAAGTAGCAAACGCAGCCGGTGTTCCAGTAGTTGCTGATGGCGGTATAAAATACTCCGGTGATGTGGCGAAGGCATTGGCTGTAGGTGCAAGTTCAGTGATGCTCGGTTCTGCACTAGCGGGTACGTATGAAGCACCGGGTGAGATGATACTCTATAATGGTAGACAGTTCAAAGAGTATAGAGGTATGGGAAGTATCGGTGCCATGACAAAAGGAAGTACGGACCGTTATTTCCAAGAAGGTACTGCAGCAGACAAACTTGTACCTGAAGGGATTGAAGGACGTGTACCATACAGAGGACGTATCGCAGATGTGGTACATCAGATGGTGGGTGGTCTTAGATCATCTATGGGGTACTGTGGTTCAGAGTCTATTAAAGTATTCTGGGAAAAAGCAGAATTCGTTGAGATCACTTCTGCAGGACTCAAAGAGTCTCACGTGCATGATGTAACGATCACGAAAGAGTCTCCAAACTACCATAGCTAGAACTTTTTGATGTATTGCCACTTTCTGTGGTGATACTGATATTAAATATACTACCTTTTCTTACAAAAACTCCTCTCTTCAAGCAAGCACAAGCTATAATTTACCTATATTATTAAATAAGGAAATGTAATGCACGAACAAACATTGGCCATCCATGCTGGATACGAAAAAGATGCACAGGGGACTATGGCAGTACCTATCTATCAGAGTACGGCATATGAATTCAGAGACACAGAACATGCTGCAAATCTTTTTGCACTTAAAGAGTTGGGAAATATCTATACACGTCTTATGAACCCGACTACGGATGTCTTTGAAAAGCGTTTTGCGGCACTTGAGGGTGGAGTCGCAGCTGTAGGTACATCATCTGGTATGGCTGCGATCTTTTATGCTATCGCAAACGTAGCTGAAGCGGGAGACAATGTGGTTGTTGCAAAGCAGGTTTATGGAGGAACAACGACACTTACTGGGCATACCATCAAACGTTTCGGTATAGAGACGCGTTACTTTAATGTAAGAAATCCTGGTGAACTTGAAGCGTTGATCGATGATAAGACCAAGATCATTATTTTTGAGAGTATCACAAACCCTAGTATCGATGTCGCTGACATAGGTGCCATTGTAGAGATAGCAGATAAACATAACATTATTACCTGTGTTGACAACACAGTAGCTACGCCTGTACTATGTAAACCATTGGCTCATGGAGTTGATATCAGTGTACATAGTACGAGTAAATATACGACTGGTCAGGGACTGGCACTGGGTGGTATCATCGTAGAGCGTGAGAACTTGGTAGAGAAGATCAAGGGCAATGCACGTTATGATCATTTCAATACACCGGATGCAAGCTACCATGGACTTGTTTATAGTGATGTGCCGCTGCCACTCTTTACTCTCAGAGTACGTTTGGCTCTTTTACGTGACCTTGGTGGAGCACCTAGCCCGTTTAACTCATGGCTGCATATTCAAGGACTTGAGACATTGCCGCTTCGTATGAAACAGCACTCAGCGTCTGCTCTTGCTATCGCAGAATATTTGGAGGCTCATCCGAAAGTAAAAAAAGTAAACTATCCGGGGTTAAAGTCAAGTGAGCAAAATGCACTAGTAGAAAAGTACTTTAATCAAGGCATGGCAAGTGGTCTTCTTTCCTTTGAAGTAGAGAGTAAAGAGTTGGCACAGAGTATCGCTGATGCAACAGAGATCTTCTCAGTAGTCGTCAATATTGGAGACAGCAAGTCCATTATCACACATCCGGCAAGTACGACACACCAGCAGCTTTCAGCAAAAGAGCTTGAAGAGGCCGGTGTACCTGGTGGACTCATAAGACTGAGCGTAGGTCTTGAAGATACACAAGATCTCATCGATGACCTTGCAAAAGCATTAGGTTAAAATCCGTTTAAATCACGCTAAGCGTGCCTATCTCTACGAACGACCTTGTAAGCAAAGCATTTCGAGAGTAGAGATGACTTTTGCATACTTTTCTAGAAAAGTATGAGGGGAGGGACAATATCGCTAGTTAAATACAAGGCAGTCTAATAAATAGATAAATTATTGCGAAAGTACACCACAAAGTTTAAATATGATAAAATCATACAAAATTTTATAACAGCAAAAGCAGTCTATGGAAATCACAACTAAAACAGCACAGTTCAGCTCTCCTCTCTATCTTGAGAGCGGGCGTATCTTAGAACCGTATGAGATCGCCTATGAAACATATGGAGCGTTGAACGAAGATAGATCCAATGTTATATTAGTGTGTCATGCATTGAGTGGTTCACATCATGCTGCGGGTACCTATGAAGGTGAACGCAAAGCTGGATGGTGGGATGGACTGATCGGTGATGGAAAAGCTGTAGACACCCGTAAATATTTTGTTATCTGCACAAATGTGATAGGTTCCTGTTTTGGTTCTACTGGACCGATGAGCAACGACTATCCCAGTGAAGAGCCTTATAGACTGAGATTTCCTGTAGTGACCATCAAAGATATGGTACGCGCACAGATGCATCTTCTTTCACAGTTGGGTATCTACCATGTGAGAGCGGTCATAGGCGGTTCTATGGGTGGTATGCAGGCGCTTCAGTTTGCAGTTGATTACCCGAACTTTGCAGATGATATTATCTCTCTTGCTGCTACGTATGCAACACGGCCTTGGACCATTGCATTTAATAAAGTGGCTATTGAGGCTATACGAAGAGACCCTAGATTTAAGCATGGGAACTACAAAAGAGGTGCATTTAAAGAAGAAGGTTTGGATGGATTGGCCATAGGTCGTATCGCCGGGCATATCTCATATCTTGCACCAGATTCGATGGATGAAAAGTTTGGACGCAACTATGTCAATAATGACGGTCTTTTTGAACTTTTCGGACGGTATGAAGTAGAAAGATATATGGAGTACAACACCAATAATTTTTCACGTATATTTGATCCGCTCTCTTATCTTTATATCGTCAAAGCGATCAATACCTTTAATTTAAGCCGCGGGTATGACTCATTGCACGATGCTATTTTACGGATCAAGGCAAATGTACATTTGATCAGTTTTTCGTCTGATTATCTCTTTTTCCCTTCCGAAATGGAGCATATCGCCAAGATGATGGAGCGAAATGGGCAGTCATATACATACTTAGAGGTAGAGAGTGATTATGGCCATGATGCCTTTTTAGTAGAGTTGGATAAGTTTGAAAATAATATCAAGGATATTTTGCAATGAAAAAAGAGACATTTGAAGAGAAGCTTGAATACTCAAAAACATTACTTGAGAAACTCATGAATCCCGAGATCACGCTTGAAGAGTCAGTGAAACTCTATGAAGAGGGTTTGAAAAATATCAAAGAGGCTCAGACATTGATCGAAGAGGCCAAGACAAAGATCACAGTGATCGAACAGGCAAACCAAAAAATTGGAGATACCGAATAATGGCGCAACTTGTTGTAGCCGCACTTCAGTTACCGACACTGGGCATGAATGCCACAAGACTTGAGTTCTATCTCAAACAGGCCAAACAAAGACATGCTGATGTCATGCTTCTAGGCGAATATGTACTGAATCACTTTTTCAAAGAGTTTGCTACGATGTCAGCAAATATGGTAAAAGAACAGACACGTAAGCATACAGAACTTCTTAGGTCTCTTGCAGAAAAATATGATATTGTATTTGTAGCACCTATTATCGTTACTAAAAAAGATGGATTTCATAAGACAATCGTGAAGATTACACCGAAAAATACCAGATATTATGAACAGCAGATATTGCTACCTTATCCGCATTGGAATGAGAAGAAGTTTTTTTCAAACCCTATTAAATCTCTGAAAGATCCTATGACATTTACCGTCAAAGGATTTAAAGTGATGGTAATGGCAGGTTTTGAACTTCATTTTGATCATTTTTGGCAAAGAGCTACAGAGAAAAAGATTGACTTGGTACTTCTTCCTACAGCTTCGACATTTGGATCTCATAACCGTTGGAGAGAGATCATCAAGACAAAAGCTTTTTTGCATGGGTGTTATATACTCAGAGCAAACCGATTGGGTGAGTACAGTGACAATGAAGTAAAATGGAAATTTTACGGCGATACGATGCTTGTCTCTCCGGATGGAGAAATTGAGATGATGCTTGAAGATAAAGAGTCTATGCTGGTTGAAGTTATAGACAAACAGGAAGTGACAGAACATCGAAAAGCCTGGGGCTTTGAAAGAGAATTGAAACAACGCGAAGAATTGAATAATTCTCTCTTGCCAAAGGCAAAGCTTTAGTGATTGAATATTGTATGGATTTTGTTCATATAGTATGAGAAATAAATAATAAGGAGCTACTATGACACAAAGTGAATACTTCAACAGACAGATACAACTTTGGGGATCAACTGTTCAGCAGAACCTGCAGAAAAAAAAGATAGCGATCATCGGCTCAGGCGGACTTGGCTGTACACTTGCCATGGCACTGGGTACATCAGGCATCGGAGAGATACATATGGTTGACTTTGATACGGTTTCATCACACAATATCCATCGCCAGATCGCTTTTAAACTTGAAGATGAAGGACAGAATAAAGCCAAAACGGTTTGCAAATTATTGGAAGCGAAAAATCCATTCTTGAAAGCGATAGCATTTGATATGCCGTTTGACGATTTCAAGGAAATGGGAAACAGTTATGACCTGATTTTGGATGCTACAGATAATCTGCCTGTACGTGGTGAGATAGATAAACATGCAAAATCGACCGGTACACCTTGGGTATATGCATCAGTAGAAGAGTTCAATGGACAGGTTTGTTTCTTTGATGAAGCTAATTTTCAGGTCTTCAATATTTCAGACCATAAACCCGGAGGTATTGCTGCACCGATAGTGATGCACATCGGATCATTGCAGGCGAACCTAGCACTCCGGTATCTTGCAGGACTTACTGTGACAAAGGACAAACTCTACTATCTCTATTTTAATGATGAAGGTGAGTTGATCACACAAAAATTTGGTATGCCGAAGGCTTAAACATAAAGTAATCAGTGTTAGAATATGATGTAGTGTAAAGGATGAGTATGAAATTAAAAACAGTACTTATATCATCAGTAGTCTTGATCTTGGTCGGTTGTACACAAGAGACACAGAATAGTCTTAGCCGTTCACTTCAAAACTGGACAGGTACCAATGGCGTACTTGATATCTATGCCGGTGACAAATTGGTACACAAATTTATCAATATAGATAAACTTTCTACAGCGTATGGAAGTAATGACAATAAATTGAGACCATATAGGTATGGTTACGGAGTTGATGATGTAAACTTTAACGGTAAAAAAGATGAGGGAGAGGTGAAGGTCTATTTTGAATTTTCTGACTATTCAACCTCTTATGTATTTTATGAAAGAAACACAAATTAATCACATTTAAAGGACAGTAATTATGAAATTTATTTCGACAAACAATGCACCACAGGCGATCGGACCATATTCACAGGCAGTTGAAGCAAATGGGTTGGTCTATACTTCAGGACAGATAGGTTTGACACCAGAGGGTACATTTGCTGCATCAGACGTGGCTGGGCAGACGCATCAGGTAATGAATAACTTGACTGCCGTACTGGAGGCATGTGGGGTAACACTGAACGAAGTGATCAAGACAACGATCTTTTTGGCCGATATGAATGATTTTGCAACGGTGAATGAGATCTATGCCTCATATTTTGGAGCACACAGACCGGTAAGAAGTACCGTAGCAGTGAAAACATTGCCTGCCAATGCACTGGTTGAGATAGACTGTATAGCACTGTCAAATGGATCGATAGGCGGAGATTACTCATACTAACATAAAATGTAGTTAGTTTAAAAAAATATTAAAATAACTTTGGGTATAATCACGAACTTTTTTAAGAAACAATAAGATATAAAGGGTTTGCAATGTACGCAATCATTAAAGCAAGTGGTCAACAATTCAAAGTTAAAGAGGGTGATATCATCTGTTTTGACAAAATGAATCTTGAGCCAAAAGCAGCGGTAGAATTTAAAGAAGTACTAGCGCTTGACAACGGTGAATTAACTGTAGGTACTCCATTCGTAGAGGGTGCTGTAGTTAAAGGTGAAGTGATCAATGAAGGTAGAGATAAAAAAGTTATCATCTACAAGAAAAGAAGAAGAAAAGATTCTAAGCTTAAAAGAGGTTTCAGAAGAGACTTCACAAGAGTAAGAATTACTAAAATAGCATAAGGAGATAAGATGGCACACAAGAAAGGACAAGGTTCTACACAGAATAACCGTGATTCAGCTGGACGTCGTTTAGGTGTTAAAAAATTCGGTGGTGAAACAGTTGTTCCAGGAAACATCATCGTTAGACAAAGAGGAACTAAAGTTCACCCAGGTAATGGTGTTGGTATGGGTAAAGACCATACAATTTTCGCACTTGTTGAAGGTGTAGTAAGATTTGATAACAAAACTGCATCTAAAAAGAAAGTTTCTGTAGTACCTGCATAATCCCTATCTAAGTCCGACATGTTCGGACTTATTTTTCAATCCTCTTCAACCACTAATAGATGAAGACATCTATTACGACCCATGAACCATCCATCATTATAATCCTGACGGCTGTTAAAGAGATCGTGTGATTTGGTATAGACACCCTTGGATGTCCTACATCCATCTGCTATGCCCTGTTGATAATCTGCAGAAAAGTTCTTTCCAAAATAGATACCGCTATGGTAATATCCCTCTTTGTATACAGGTTTTTCCCCATTCGTACACCCTGTAAAAAAGAAAATTAAACTTGCGATAAACGATAAGGATAAAGTTTTTTGATGAAACATCTCAACACCCTTTTGGTTCATATATAAAAATTATAGCGATTCTTCCCTAATTTAGATATAATTTCATAATTCATATACTATGGCGGCATACAAAGTAGGTCGAAACGGTAGTTTTTTTCATAGATTTAAAGGTTATAAATGTTTGTTGACAGCGTAGAACTAACTATTAGTTCGGGTAAAGGTGGCGCAGGTGCCATTTCATTTTGGACAGAAAAATTTGTTGCTAAAGGTGGTCCGGATGGTGGCGATGGAGGTAAAGGCGGTTCTGTTTACTTTATAGTAGACAATAATACTGACACACTTTCAGCACTTCGGGGACGTCATCATATCAAAGCAGAAAACGGTCGTCCTGGAGAAGGGCGTAAATGTTATGGACGTAAAGGTCAAGATACTATTATCACTGTACCTCCTGGAACTACGGTAGTAGATATGGAAACAGGTGAAGAACTGCTGGATCTTGTAGAGGAAGGAGAGAAAGTTCTTTTTCTTGAAGGGGGTAAAGGCGGTTTAGGTAATATGCATTTCAAGAGTTCAAGTAACCAAAGGCCTACCTACGCACAACCTGGACTTCCAGGTATCACAAAACAGGTAAGACTTGAAATGAAGCTTATCGCAGATGTAGGTTTGGTAGGGTATCCGAACGTAGGAAAGTCAACACTTATTTCTACGCTTTCAAATGCAAGACCGCAGATCGCCAATTATGAATTTACAACACTTACACCTAAACTCGGCGTAGTGCATGTAGGTGAATTTGATTCATTTATGATGGCAGACATTCCAGGTATTATCGAGGGCGCAAGTGACGGGCGAGGTTTGGGATTAGAGTTCTTGAAGCATATTGAGAGAACCAAAACACTGCTTTTGATGATCGATGCAGCGAACTACAGAGAGATGAAGTATCAGTATGAAACACTGCTCGTTGAATTGGACAGGTACTCTGAAACACTTGCAACACGAAAACATGCGATCGCGATCACGAAAATTGATTCACTTTCTCAGGATGAAGTGAATGCGTTGACAGAAACATTTTTGGCTGATATTGGTTTAGAGGCGAATGATACATTGAAAAAATACAAAGCAGATACTAATTACATAAGTTATGGATTTAAAACAGACTTTGGTGTCAAACTGCCAGAGAAAAAGCCATTTTTCGTACTTCCTATCTCATCTGTTGCACATTTAAATACAGAAGCACTGCGCTATGCCATCGCGGATTTTGTAAAACAGGTCAAAGAAGAAAATGAAGTTGAGTAAGTAGATTTAATGAAAAGAATAGTAATTAAAGTAGGTTCTCATGTCTTGACTGAGAACGGGGCTATTGCCAAACCGCGTATGTTTGCATTGGTGGAGTTGATCGCCGAACTCAAAGGACATGAATATGATGTCATCCTGGTAAGTTCCGGTGCAGTATCTGCAGGATATACTCAGTTGCCGTTAGATAGAAAAGAAGTAGCAAATAAACAAGCGCTTGCAGCTATAGGACAGCCCTATTTGCTGAAAATGTATCAAGAGAAATTTTCAAGATTCAACCTTCTCTGTTCACAGGTACTCTTGAGTGCGGATGTGTTTGACTCTAGAAAACATACTGCACATGCCAAAAATGCCATAGATACACTTTTGAAGAACAATGTAGTACCCATTATTAATGAAAATGATACAGTAAGTATCGAAGAGCTTGTCTTTGGAGACAATGATAGACTCTCTGCACATGTCGCATACTATTTTGATGCGCAGATGCTTATTATACTTTCAGATATTGATGCTTTTTATGATAAGGATCCAAATAAATACACTGATGCGAAAAGAAGAGCTGTAGTCCACGTTTTAGAAGAACATGAGCTGAATGCAGAACACACCCCTAATAATGAATTTGCAACGGGGGGTATCGTAACTAAGCTTCAATCTGCAGATTTTCTCATCAAACATGACAGAGAGATGTTTTTAGCCAGCGGATTTGATCTTAGCGACGTGAGAACCTTTCTGATAGAGGGTAATCATAAAGGCGGAACACTTTTCAAGGCTTTATAGCATTTGAGTAGTGAATTGGAAGTTTGTAATGAAATATAAAATAGTCTACATGGGAACACCCCATTATGCAAAAGAGATCCTGGATACATTGATCAAAGCAGATGACATGGATGTCTCTTTGGTACTTACACAGCCTGACCGACCTGTCGGGAGAAGGAAGGTGTTGACACCTCCGCCTGTTAAGACATTGGCTCTGGAGCACAATATTGAAGTATTGCAGCCTAACCGTCTCAGTGATGAAGG